>JAGQOG010000290.1 GCA_020427695.1 Phycisphaerales bacterium | reverse complement strand
GCCCCCCACACAGGGGGCAATCAGTGGCACACGTCTTCGTTCCGTGCCCGTCGCCAACGCGATCGCCCTGCGCACTGACTGCCCCCACACAGGGGGCAATCAGTGGCACACGGAGTTCGCGCCGCTACCATCGCACCCGCCGATGCGCCTCCGTGCCCTCCTGGAACTCGCCCGCCTCTCGAACGCACCGACCGTGGTCACCAACGCCCTGGTCGGCGCGGCGATCGCGGCGCGGGTGCTTGACCGGTCGTTCGACTGGCCGCGCGCGATCGGTGCGGCCGCCGCGTGCGTCCTGCTCTATTCCGCCGGCATGGGACTGAACGACCTTGTCGATCGCGACGTCGATGCTCGTGAGCGGTCTGGGCGACCACTCCCCTCCGGCCGGATGAGCGTCGCGGCGGCCCGCGCGTTCGTGGCGATCGCCAGCGTTGCCGCCCTCGCCCTGCTCGGGCTCCTCTCGTGGCCGGCGCTCCTGGCCGGCACCGTGCTTCTCGCCAGCATCGTCGTCTACAACCTGATCCACCAGCGCTGGGCGGGTTCGGTAGTCGTCATGGGCGCATGCCGTGCCCTGGTGCCGGTTGTCGGGGCGCTGTCGTCGAACATGCCGTGGTCGGCGGCTTCCGGCTGGCGGACCATCGCGATCCTCGGCGGAGGATTGTGGCTCTACGTGATCCTGCTGTCCCTGGTGGCCCGCACCGAAGCGGACGGCCACCGAACGCCGCGCCGATCGGTGATCGCCGCCCTTCCGCTGGCGATCGTGATCCCGCTGTTCGCCGCACGACCGGAGGCGATGCCCCAGTGGGTCCTCGCGATCGCCGCGGCGCTTGGGTTCCTCTCCTGGACGCTGCTCAGCACCTTGCACTTGACCGCCGATCCGCCACGACCGGCGCGAGCGGTCATGGGCTGGATCGCCGGGATCGCCCTGTTCGACGCCTTCGCGCTGGCGCTTCTCGGTAGTCCTGCGCCCGTGCTGGTGGCGGCGGCGTGTTGGTTGGCGACGGTCCTGGCCCAGCGCGCGATCGCGGGGTCGTGACGCCTGGCGCAGCCGCACGACACCGCCCACGCGTTACGATCATTCGCCTCATGCCGCAACGGGTCGCCCTCCTCAACGTCGTTGGCCTGAGCGCCGGGCTCGTTGGCGAGCACACGCCGCGCCTTCGGGCGCTCGCGGATCGCGACGGCCTGCGGCACCTGGTTCCTCCCCTGCCGGCGGTCACCTGCTCCGTGCAGGCGACGATGCTCACGGGCCAGCCGCCACGCACGCACGGCATCGTCGGCAACGGCTGGTACGACCGCACGTTGGCGGAGGTCCACTTCTGGAAGCAGAGCAACCGGCTTGTGGCCGGCGAGAAGGTGTGGGAGACGGCGCGGCACCGCGACCCAGCGTTCACCTGTGCGAACCTGTTCTGGTGGTTCAACATGCACTCGTCGGTGGACGTGGCGGTGACGCCACGGCCGATGTATCCCGCCGACGGACGCAAGGTGCCCGACGTGTACACCCAGCCTCCGGAACTGCGCCACGAGCTTCAGTCGAGGCTGGGGACGTTCCCGCTCTTCAAGTTCTGGGGGCCCGGCGCGTCGATCGAGAGCAGCCGGTGGATCGCCGACGCGGCCCTCCAGGTCGAGGATCGGTTCCACCCGACGCTGGCACTGGTGTATCTGCCCCATCTCGACTACCCCCTCCAGAAGGTCGGACCGGATCACGCGTCCATCCCCGGGGAGCTTCGGGCGATCGACGGCGTGATCGGCTCGCTCCTCGACGCGTACGAACGCAGCGGCGTCAAGGTGCTCGTCGTGAGCGAGTACGGCATCGAGCCTGTGGACAATGCGGTCTGGATCAACCGGACCCTGCGGGAGGCGGGGTTCCTCGCGTGGCGCGAAGAGCTCGGACGCGAGATCCTCGATCCGGGGGGGAGCCGCGCCTTCGCCGTCGCCGACCACCAGGTGGCGCATGTGTACGTGCGCGATCCCGCGGACCTCCCCGCCGTCGCCGACTGCTGCCGGTCGCAGCCTGGTGTAGACACCGTCCTCGACCGCGATGGACAGGCCGCGATCGGCGTCGACCATCCGCGAGCGGGCGATCTCGTGCTCGTGGCAGCGCCGCGCTGCTGGTTCGCATACGGATGGTGGAGCGAGGACGACCGGGCCCCGGACTACGCGCGAACCGTGGACATCCACCGCAAGCCCGGGTACGACCCGTTGGAGCTCTTCCTCGATCCGGCGCTCTCCGCGCCGCGCCTCCGCATCGGCTGGAAGCTGTTGAAGCGGCGACTCGGCTTCCGCACGCTCCTTGATGTGATCCCGCTGCGCACGGATCTCGTGCGCGGATCGCATGGGCGCGTCGACACCGCACCTGGTCTCGAGCCGGTGCTTCTCGGCGTCGGTCGCGGCGATGCGGTTCCCGCCGCCGAGGTGCGCAACATCGTGCTCGACGCCCTCGCGGGTCGCTGACGGACTCGATCACGGGCCGTTGGCGGCCGCCAGGCTTGCGAACATCGTCCAGAATGCGTCGCCGGCGCCGACGAGGCTGTCGCCGACCACGATGCCCGCGCACACGGTGATCAGGAACCGCTCCGTCCAGCGCGGGAAGAGCTTGCCGAGGACAAGGGCGATCACCGCTCCGATGAACATCGAGATCGCGTACTTCGGCGACACGACGAAGGCCAGGCCAATGCTCGCTGCGCTCGGGACGAGCTTCCGCCCCGCCTTCGGCAGGACCTTCTCGAGAATCGGAAGCACCACGCCCGCCGCGGCCGCCCAGGCCATCGCGTTGAGGACGCCCGCCGGCAGCGCGTCGAGTCCGACCATGAAGAGCTCCGCCACCGCCTTCCACGCCGCCACGGCGGGCGCGGGCCACTCCGTCGTCAGAAGCTGCGTCTCCGGATCTGGAACGAGGACCAGGTAGAAGTAGGACCCGACGATCGAACCCGCGAAGGCGCCGGCCACCTGGGCGATGAACTGCTTCTTCGGCGAGGCACCGAGCATCCAGCCGCACTTGAAGTCGTGCATCAGGTCGGCGCACTGGCTGGCGGCACCGCCGGTCACGTTCGCCGCCATCAGGTTCGCCGCGGCGCTCTTGGGCACGATCACGCCGAAGATGAGCTGGGTCACCTTCCCCATCGCACCGACCGGCGTGATGTTGGTTTCGCCCGAGACCCGCGAGCCGACGATCGCCAAGGCGAACGAGAGGAGCACACCCACGATCGCCGCCCAGACGAGGATTCCGAACAGTGCGTTCTGAAGGATGACCGACAACACCAGCGCGACCACGGCCCCGGCGATGAACCAGGCCTTCGGCATCTCGCCAGCATCCTGGACGGCCCCGCCGCCGCCGGAGCCGGTGAAGGCGCGGATCATCGAGCGCCACGAGAACGCGAACGACACCAGGGAAGCAACGACCATCAGGGTGACGCCCGGCCACAGGAGCCACGCCAGCATGTCGCCGAAGTTCGCAGTCGGGCGCGGCGCATCGGCCGCCTCGGGAGCCGCGGCCTGAACGGCCTGCGCATGCTCGGCATCGTCCCATTGCGAGGCGACCCAGAGCCGATCGATGGCCAGCCGCCAGGCGGGATCGTCGCTGCGAGCAAGGAACGCCTCGCGCTGGTCCGCCGTCATCGCGCCCTTGAAGCTGAGCTGAGCCCTTCCGTCGCTGAAACGCAGGGTCTCGTTCGATGCGAGATCGACCTCCGCCGGAAGCGCCGTCAACGACTCGGTCACGGTCAGGGGAATGTCGCCCCTGGTCACCGCGGAGGGGCCGATGATGCCCCAAGCCAGGATGGCACCGAGGGTGATCGACGCCGCAGCGCGGAACCCGATGAGGCCGCCGACCCCCACCATGAGGAGACTCGGCTCCAGCTTGAAGTCGAGGACCGACGCGGGGTAGCCGTTGATCGACATCTTCGGCGCCCAGGCGGTGGCGAGCTTCGTGATCTCCGCGACCTTCACGGCGCCGGCGACCACGGCTCCTGCTCCGAGCACCGCCACCCGCCGCATCGCCTCGGCGCCATGGCCGTAGATCTCGCGCAGTGTCTCCGCGCAGGCGATGCCGCCGGGAAACGGAAGGCGGTCCACGACGATCATCTGTCGGCGCAGACCGGTGGCCACGGTGATGCCGACGAGGCACACCGCGAACACCCAGATCGAGAGCCAGAACCACGAGAGCTCGGCGCCGGTGAGCATGGTGAGGGCCGGAATCGGCGCCACCAGTCCGGCCGACGAGACCGCGGCCGCGGCCGAACAGGCCGACTGGTTGATGTTGTTCTCAAGCACGCCGAACTTGTTCACCCGACCGCCGGTGGTGCCGCGGAGCGTGCCCCAGAACGCGTACGCCAGCAGAATGCCGGTGATCGACATGTTCGTGCCCCAGCCGATCTTCAGGCCGAGGTACACGTTGCAGATCGAGAGGACCGCGCCCAGGATCATCCCCGTCAACAGGGCCCGCAGGGTGAGCTGCGGCGACACGAGATCGACCGGCGGCGGAACGAAGGCGTGGGAGCCGGATTCGGGCGTTTCCTCTGCAGACGTTGAAGGTTTGGGCATGGGGGACACTCCGGAAACGGCGCGCCACAGCCGACGCGCATGTTTGGGCGGAGTGTAGCGAGGACCTAGGCATCGAGGCACCGAGGCATCGAGGCACCGAGCACCGAGCACCGAGCACCGAGCACCGATTGTCTGGCACTCGCCGCATTGCTCACAGGCGAGCGGCTCCCAAAG
>JAGQOG010000289.1 GCA_020427695.1 Phycisphaerales bacterium | reverse complement strand
CCCCGCGACTGGACCGCACGCTCTTCGCTCTCGACGGCGATCGTCAAGCTCGCCGATTCGCGCGAAGCGCTGGAGCCAACGTTCGATGTGCTGCCAGACTTCCAGGCGGCGCTGGCGATCGACCGCGTCAATGCCGTCGAGTTCCCGGACGAGCCCACCGTCCTCGACAATCTCGCGTGGAGCCTTCTGCGCGTCTCGTCGCAGCTGTTTGATCGCGGCGACAGTGCCTCGGCCCTGGCCCTCTCCGACGAGCAGTTGGCCGTCGCCACGCGCTTGGTGGAAATCGACCCGTCCAGCGCCGGGCGCTGGTGGGCTCTCGCGTGGACCCACCGCCAACGGTGGCGCATGGAACGAGATCTTGGCGATGCCGAGTCCCGGACGCGGTCCTGGCTGGCGTGTCGCGATGCGCTCGATCGCGTCCTCGAGCTGGATCCGCAGGACCGCCGCGGCATGGCGCTCAGCGCCACGATCATCGACGAGGCTGCCACCGAACTCGCGCATGCCCCCGATGTGCCCCGCGGCATGGAGTCCGACCGCCTGGACCAACTGGCGACCCTCTCCGAGTTCGAGCCCGATTGGCAGTTCACACTCGTGGCCACGGCTCACCAACGGCGAGCGAGTGCCGCGGACACCGCCCTCCGCGGGGACGCCGCGGGTGCGATCGCCGCGCTCAGCGCCTCCATCGATCGATACCGCGCGGAACTCGATCGCACGCCCGGCTCCTTGCCCGTCGTGACGACACTGGTCTTCGCGTTCGCCGAACTCTGCAGACTTCAGGCCGATGCTGGCGATGGACCAGGTGCGGCCGCCACGTCGCGCGAGCACATCGCGACGGTTGATGCACTCGGCACCGCTCGTCCCTGGTCCCTCGACCTGCTCCTGCTCCGCGAGAACGCCCGGATCGTCGCTGCCACTTGCGGCTCGGCCCCGCCGCACATCGTCGATGAGGCGATCGACCTGATGTGGGAGGGTGACGAGCGTGCCGGTGGCCGCCGAGTCGATCTCCTCCAGCGAATCCTGTTCGCGGCATCGCGATTCGATCGGCCCGCGGCGGAGCGGGAAGCGCGGAGGCGACTGGCTGCGATGAAGGCGAGCGACGCCGAAGGACCCGCGCTGCCGCCGGGGCCGGCGGCACGATCCGGACTGGCCGCACCAGAAGAACGATTCCTGGCTGGGAATGTCCGGACGAGGCCTGCCACATCGAAGGAACGCACGGCCACGGCCGCCATCGCACCGGATGCGTTCAGGAGGTCGCGAAGCACAGCCATCTTGCCGTGCGGCACTTGGTGCACGCTGGCGGACGGCCGCTTCGCTGCGGCGCTCCGTCCCGCATCGCAGGACCGATAGCGCGGCGAAAGGGCGGCCGAGGGAGCGTCATCTGGGCCCATCCGGCATCAGGTCCTTGATCGGCACCGGTCGTTTCCGTATCTCTTGAGTCACGAAGAGACGAACGATCCCGAGCTTGCCGGCGGGCACGGGCGTTCGACGACGGAACGACGCCGATCGGGGAGAGGGGCATCGACATGGTGCAGAGGCATTGCCACCACAAGGTTCTGGCGGCGGTCGCGGTCGCCGCATCGTTCGGCTCGGCGAACGTCGCTCGGAGCGACTACCTCTGGATTGGCGGCCTGAGCCTGAACTGGTTCGATCAGGGCAATTGGCTCGAGGACGGCGCTCCGCCCGACTTTTCGCCCGGATGCGACTCGGCGCTGGGTGTCAACGCGATCCTCACGTCCGACGCCGGCACGGTGTTGGTGAAGTGCGCCAACGGCGGCAGCGTCGCCTTGGGCAGTCTGCACGCCTTCACACCGCTCAACATCGCCAGCACGTTGACCCTGGACGGCGCCTCCACGCTCACGAGTCCGGTCAGCATCGACT
>JAGQOG010000288.1 GCA_020427695.1 Phycisphaerales bacterium | reverse complement strand
GACGCGTGGTGCGCGAATCGAGGGTGCCACGGCCTTCCAGGCCGTGCGGTGACGCGTGGTGCGCGAATCGAGGGTGCCACGGCCTTCCAGGCCGTGCGATGACGCGTGGTGCGCGAATCGAGGGTGCCACGGCCTTCCAGGCCGTGCGGTGACGCGTCGTGCGCGAATCGAGGGTGCCACGGCCTTCCAGGCCGTGCGATGACGCGCCACGTGTTCGTCACGGACAAGTTGACCGTGGCACCCGCACCGCATGCCTTGACTACGTCGCGTCGGCGGCCTTGCCCTTCCGGAGACCGCCGCCGATCAGCACGCCGATCGCGCCGACGACGGGGAGCAAAAAGTTGTACCAATCCGGCGACCGGGCGTACTGGCCGGCCTCCATGAACGTGAAGGTGGCGGAGTCCTTGTCGGGCGGCTCGGGCTTCGGCGCCGCCAACTGCAACGCCGCCATCGCGAAGCCGAGGATCAGGATCAGGCCGGCGAGCGCCTTGACCGCGGTCCCGGCTCGAGCGCCGCCCACCACCGCGGCCACGAGTCCGCCGACGATCGCCGCGACGAATCCGCCCGCCAGCACGCCGATCGACCAGGGTGTGGACGCCTCGACCGTGCCGGTCTTGAATGCGCCGCTGGCGCCGAGGATGCTCCACACCACGACGATCCCGATCATCGACACGATTGCCGCAACCAGGTAGCCGACGATCACGCCCAGGACGACTCGAACCATGACAGCCCCCAATCTGGGAGCAGGTCTGGGAACGCCTCCCCGGCGCTACGCGTCAGGTGCCGTGCACCTTCAGCGCCACGATGGTCTGGTCGTCTTGGGGACGCACACCGGCCTCGTGAGCCCGAAGCGCGGTAGTGATCGAGTTGACGACGCAGTCCGGTTCGCCGGAGCAGGCAACCAAGGCCCGCTCGATTCCTTCGAGTCCGAAGAAGCCGCCGCGCGGATCCCTCGCCTCGGTGATGCCGTCAGTGTAGAGCACGAGCGTCTGTCCGGGCTCCAGCACGGTTTCGGCCTGCTCGTAGGTCGCGTCGTCCACGATCCCCAGCGGGATGCCTCCGCCGTCCTCCAGTCGCGTCGTGGCCTGGCCCGAGCCGGCGTTCTTTACGAGCGGCGGCTCGTGTCCGGCCCGCGTGTACTGGAGCCGTCGCGTGGCAGGGTCGTAGATGGCGAAGAACGCCGTCACGAACGAGTTCTCGATGCGTTTGGCCGCGAGATGGCGATTGACATGCTCCATCATCGCGGCCGTGCTTTCCGGCGGTCGCGGATACGCATGCACGATCGCGTGGAGCATGGCGCTGACGACCGCCGCGGACGGACCGTGGCCGCTGGCGTCGGCGATGAGAATGCCCCACGGGCTCTCTGGCGGTGCGGCATGCCTCTCGGACTCCGCCAGCAGCGGCCGGAACCCGTACAGGTCGCCACCCGCGGAGTCGTAGGTGGCGTAGCTTGCCGAGACCGTGACCCCGGGAATGGCGGGCATGCCCTCGGGGAGGAGGGACCGCTGGATCGCAGCGATCCGCTCCATCTCGGCGCGAATCCGCTCGTTCGCCTGCCGGAGCAGCTTCATGTTGAGCGTGTTGCGGACCGTTCCGCCGACCAGGTTGCTGCGGAGGATCGACTCCTCGAGATGGGCCATCGTGAAGCCGTTGGGCGCTCGGCGCAACGAGATCGCCCAGTTGAGCGGCTCGCCGTTGTCGAAGAGGGGGATCGCCATGAGCGAGCCGAACGGCGCCAAGAGGTCGCCGAGGACCGGATCGTTCTCGATCCGCAGGTTCTGGAGGAGCTCGGGGTAGGCGGAACGGATGATCTCCCCGATGATGCCGCCGGTGTGGGCCGGGATCTCGTGCCACGACGACCAGGGGTCCTTTCCGCCGTAGAACGCCTCATCGGAACGCAGGATCGTGCGGGTGATCTTGTATTGACCAGGGGGCAGGCCCCGGACCGAGACGCCGATGTAGGCATCGATGGGATGGAGCCGGCGGACGCCTTCGGCGAACGTGCGCTGCACCTGGATCGGATCCGTGGCGCGGCTCAGGGCGCCGACAAGCTCCATGAGAAGCTGGATCTGGTGGTTGTCCGACAGGTCCACGCGCGAGGCGAGGGCTTCGAAGGCATGGGACGATGGCGGCGCGGCGGGGTTCATGGGCCTCCTGTCGGGACCGATGCTAGGGCGCCAGCCGCCACAGGTACCATTCCCTCCATGCCACTCGACCACTACGTGACGCTGGGCCGCTCCGGCCTGCGCGTGAGCCCGTTCTGCCTCGGCGCCATGACCTTCGGCCACGACTGGGGCTTCGGCTCCTCGGTGGACGAATCGGTCAAGGTGATCGGCCGGTACCTCGAGCGCGGCGGAAACTTCATCGACACCGCCAACATGTACACCAAGGGTCACTCCGAGGCGATCCTCGGCGACTACTTTTCGACCGGCCCCGGCAGCGGCCAGCGCGACCGCGTGGTCATCGCCACCAAGTTCATGGGCAACATGTACCGCGGCGATCCCAACGGCGGAGGTGCCGGCCGGAAGTCGATCATGAGCGCCTGCGAGCAGTCGCTGCGCCGGCTCCGGACCGACTACATCGACCTCTACTGGGCGCACTTCTGGGATCGCGACACGCCCATCGACGAGGTCATGCACACGCTCGACATGCTCGTGAAGCAGGGGAAGGTGCGCTACATCGGCCTCAGCGACCATCCGGCCTGGGTGTGCGTGCAGGCGCAGTACGAGGCGATCTTCCGGAGCTGGACGCCGGTGGTCGCGCTCCAGATCGAGTACAGCCTGCTCCAGCGCACGGTCGAGGCGGAGATCATGCCGATGGCCCGGGCGCTCGGACTCGGCGTGACCCCATGGAGCCCGCTTCGCGGTGGCGTCCTGAGCGGCAAGTACACCCGTCAGTCGAGACCCGATCCCCAGACCGTTCGCGTCGCCGCGGAGAGCAAGCACCTCAACGAACAGACCTATCTCCTCGTCGATGCCTTGGGAGAGATCGCCAGGGAGACCGGCGCCAGCATCGCCCAGGTCGCCTTGCGCTGGCTTCAGGACCGGCCCGGCGTCACCAGCACGATCATCGGCGCGCGTCGCGTCGATCAGCTCGACGACAACCTGGCGGCGCTCGACGTCGTGTTGCGCCCCGAGCACCGTGCGCGGCTCGACGAGCTCACGACGCCGGCCCTTCCGTTCCCGAACGAGTTCCTCGACCTCGTCAAGACGGCGATCAACAACGGAACCACGGTGAACGGCGACACGCGCGAGGCGTGGCCGCTCTCCCCGGAGCGCGACGACGAGCGGTGGTAGTTCGACGACCGGAACCGGCCCCGGGGGGCCGGTTCCGGTCGTCGAACAGAGCGTAGAAAGAGGAAAGGAGAAGCGGAGCGTGGAGCGGGAACGGGCAGAGCTTGTGAACCGTTTCACGAGGGGGCGGCGCGGCATGCGTTGGCGAACCGGCGGGGGGCTGCACGCGGAGTCCTTTGCCTCGTGATCGGGGTTCTTCGGGTGCTCACGCGGCCTTCGCGTCGCTCCGCGATGCGTTGACGCCGCGGCTGTGAACACTTTCACAAGCGGCTGGGCGTTCGTCGCGCGCATCGCACGCGACCTGCCCGACCTGCGCGACGTCACGACTCCGCGGGAAACCCCAACGCGAATTCATGTTCGCGGGCTGCACAGACGACGACAAGACGATCGGACGTTCGCGCCTTGAGCCAAGGAGGCATCCATGGCCTGGCAAGGAACAGTTCGGCGTGGCGTGCAACGGGTCGGATCAACGGCCTGGGCGATCGTCACCATCGTCGCGATGCCGTCGTGCGAGCAAGGCTCCGAGGAGACGAGTGCGGCTGTTGGCCCGGCACTCGTGGTCGAAGGCGCCGGCGCGGCATGGGACGAACTCGGCGGCGTGCTCGTTCTGGCCCCGACGCCCGAACGTCCCCATGAACCATCCGGACAGGTCACGCTCCGCAACGCCTCCGATCGCACGATCGAGTTGGACGAACCGCTGACCTCGTGCGGTTGCACCTCTGCCGCCCTTGGGACGCGCCGGTTGGCTCCCGGCGAGGCCACCACCCTGCAGTGTTGGGTGTCGTGGACCTCGAGCCGGCCCGTGCGACAAGCGGTGTGGGTGCACGATCGCGGAGGCGGATCGACGCGGATCGTCGTCGCGGTGGACCCCGTCGTGCTGCGGTCCGACGAGTTGGTGATCGCCGAGTCGGTGGTCGATGCATCGGATCCGGTGGTGGAATTGCCCCTCCTGCTGGTTCATCGCAGCGGCGAGTCGCCCGAGCTCCCCGTGTGCACGGCGCTCGAGGACTTCGGCGAACGCCCGCTCGACCCCGAGTTCGACGGCTGGCGGCCGGCGGTGGCCGCGGGCCCGAACCCCGTCGAGGCCACGATTCTCGTCGGTCGGCTGGTCATCCCGCGGTCGCAACTCCTGCGGCGCGATGGTCGTCCCGCGATTGTTCGGATCGCGATCGAGAGCGCCGAACCCGCCCACGTGATCGTCCGGCCGCCGATGCTGGTCGTGGCGCAGGCGGAGGAGCATCCATGAGCTCGTCCTGCGCCGGATACTCGGGAACTTGTCTCGCGGCGTTGGCGCTGGTCGCGGCCTGCGGGCTGACCGCTCCGGCGGGCGGCGATGCCGCCCGACCCTCCAACGAGCAGAGCATCTGGCTTCGGCTGGGCGAGCGAACGGAGATCGATCGCCTGGTCACGCCACCCGTCCTTGCCCTGGCCTTGGAGGAGCACCCGATCGACCAGTTCGAGCGACCCGTGCTGGCCACGCTTCTTCAGTACCACGCCGAACGCGTCGCCGAGGCACTTGCGCGGTTCGACGAACGGATCGGGTGCACGAAGGACGACGGCCAGCCGTGGTGGTCGGCAACAGTGTCCGATCCGGCGCGCCGGACGCAGGCCCGTCTTGCGCTCGATCGCCTGCATCGGGATCAGGACGAGGCGTTCGACGGGCTGGTTCGCGAGGTCGCGATCTTCCTCGGCTGGGCACCCGATGCTCGGGAGGCATCGGACCTGCGCCAGCGCCTGACGATCCGACTCGGCCAGGAACGGGCGAGGGGCGTGGCCCCCACGAGTCGCTGCACCGTGGGCGAATCGGTGTGCATCGGTGATCTGTTCGAGGACTTCGTCCGGACGACCTCCCGCATGGGCAGCGAAGAGGTCGCTCTTCGACTCGACACGTTGGTGCCAAGCGTGCGGGCGCGGCTGGTTCAGCAGGACGAACGCCTCGCGGTCGCATTCGATCGATTGCGGCAGGCGCAGCGTGCGTTTCTTCGCTCGCGCCTCGACAAGCACGGCAACGATCAGTGGGCGCGGGAGCGCGCCTGGAACGACCGTTGGCGGGCGATCGCCGCGATCGCGGCCGTGCAGCACGAGTCGGCAGACCTGGTGTCGATCGCCTGCCAGGCCGCGACCGGCGATCCCTCGGTCGCCGAGCAGTGGCGCCACACGTTCGTCGCCACGGCTCATCCCGCCGTGGTCGCCGCGACCTCGTCCGTCGATGCGGTGGCCGGATGGATCGAGTCGATGCAGGCCATCCCCGCGGACGCCCGGGACGCCAGGCAGTCGATTCTCCGGCGCTTTGCCCGGGAGCGTGCGGCGATCGAGTGGCGGCTCGCGGGCGATCGAGTCCGGTGGATGGCCAGCACCGGTTCCGCCGCCGACGCCGCCGAGCTGCGCGACGAGCTGGCCCCGCTTCAGCGACGCCTCAATCAGATCGAGGCGTCCACGGTGCGGCGACTGCTGGACCTGGTCCAAGGACCCGAACTTCGAACTGCCGGCGCCTCGTTCCTCGAGGGTGTGCTTGGATCGTCGGCGGAGGCGGTGGTTCCGCCGCTCATGATGGCAGGGTCGGATGGCTCGGACGCCGTCCGATGAGTGCGGTTTGCGAAAGGAGTCGAATCATGCGAGGCACAGTTGCAACCTTGGGAGTCGTCTGGATCCTGATGGCGCCGTTCCACGCGCCGTCCGCCACGGCCAATCCGGTCGAGGTGCCGAACGAACAGCCAGCCAAGCCCGACCAGCAATGCGTCGAGATCTCGCCCTGTCCCGACGCCGCGACCGGCGCCGCGCCAGGCGCGGGCGATCCCTGCGGATCGTGGTGCGACCAGGGACTCTCCCGTCGCACGTGCCAGGCCAGCGCCAATGGAATGACCTGCGCTGCGTCCTCCGGCTCGCCCAAGAACTGCGGCAAGCGGCGCGTCAACGGCGTCATCGGTCCCAACGGGGAATGCACGGGCGGCACCGTGATGGGAACCTGCGACCGGCCGTGGTGCGAGACGAGCACCGCCAACGCGTCCGCCGGCTGATCGCGGCGACGCTGGAGGACCTCCAGATGCGGATGCGGACGTGCTTGCCGATCTGGTCGAGCGTGTGCACGGCGGTGCTTCAGCCCGCCGCGAGCGCAGCGCCGCCGGACGCCGTCGAGGGGCTGGCGATCCGGGAGGAAGTGGCGCTCGCCGTGGCGTCGGTCATGGCCGATCGTGCGCCGATCGTGACCCGCTACCGCGTGGCGTCGTGGTGGGCGGGCCCGCCCGGGCAGGAGCGGCAGCGCGACGCCGATGAGATCGGCGACTGCCTTCGTCAATGGTCCCCCGTGGGATGGCGTCCCCCCACCGGCGATGTGGTGCACATGGCCGGTCCCCGCTGGTCGTGGACGGTGAATCCGCTGATCCGGGAGGCCACCGTGCGCCGGGCGCCGTCCGATCCGCACGATCTCGTCTCCGAGCTGTTCCAGCAGCGCGAGGGCTTCGATGGCTGGGCGGCGATGCCGACCCTCGCGGAGCAGGTGGCGGCGAGTCGGCCGCGGTCGTGGTCGGCCGACGGGAGCATCGTCACCTACGTGTACGTTGCGCCGCGCGAGGACCAGGTCACGGGGACCTCGCTGGAGCACGAGATCGTGGTCGACACGGCGGCCCCGGCCCGTATCCTGAGCCAGACGCTCCGCGTGCCTCATCGCGACGGCGAGCCCGGGTGGCGGCAGATCGTCACCGTGGCGGTGGAGTCGTGGGAGGAGCTTTCCGGGCGTCCGCTGCCGCGGGTCGTGGTGCGACGCGCCGGTACGGGCGAACTCGTGAGCGTGGATCGTTTCGAGCGCCGATCGGCGCGAATACCCGAAGCGGCCGAGCTGGCGACGTGGCGGTTCGAAGGGCCGGTCGAGCCTGGCTGGCGGCTGCGCGACACCCGAATCGGCCTCGAGTGGACTGTGGGCAGTCGTGAGATCCTCTTTCGTGGACGCCGCCTGCGGCTGAGGGAGCCGCTCTACGACCATCCCGCCGACCGTCTCGCCGGGCTTGTTGCCGCCGCCGAGATCGTGGAGAACGACGGCGATCCGGGGCATTGACCTGGACGCTCGGCCTTCGAGCGGGTGCCAGAGCCGTTCCTCCGCGGTGGGGACCGATCGAGCGCTGGCGTGGCGACGGCCGATCTGCGACCTTGACGCTCGCCATGCCCCGAATAGCCGTCTGCGCCATCGCGTTCTCTCTCTTTCTCGTGCTGCCGTCGCTTGCCCGAGGGGACGATCCTGCGGACTACACGGCCTACCCCGACGCGGTCTCCACCACCACGCACGAGACGACGATCGGTGGTGCCACGCTGCGCTACGAAGCCACGGCCGGCACGATGGTGCTGGTGGACAACGAACGCAAGCCCACGGCCCGGATGTTCTACGTCGCCTATCGGCGACTGCCCGCGGCGGGTGCGGATCGACTCGACGCCGCGCAGCGCCCCATCACCTTCTGCTTCAACGGCGGCCCCGGCTCCTCGTCGGTGTGGTTGCACCTCGGGGCGTTCGGTCCACGACGGGTCGACTTCGCCGACGCGATGGGCAATCCCGGGCCGCCCCCGTTCAAGCTCACCGACAACGAGTCGTCCCTGCTCGACATCACCGACCTGGTCTTCATCGATCCGGTGTCCACGGGCTACTCCCGAACGGAGGAGGGCACGCGGGCGTCCACCTTCCACGGCGTCGAGCCGGACATCGATTCGGTGGCGGAGTTCATTCGTCGATTCCTGACGCGGGAGGAACGGTGGGGCAGCCCGAAGTTCATCGCCGGCGAGAGCTATGGCACGACCCGGGCGGCCGGGCTCGCCGCGACGCTGTGGAACGACCACGGTGTCGCGCTCAACGGGGTGATCCTGGTTTCGGCCGTGCTCGACTTCCAGACGACGGGCTTCGCGCCCGGGAACGACCTTCCGTACATGCTCTTCATGCCCACCTATGCGGCCACCGCCCACTACCACGAGGCGCTGCGGGGGGCGAAGCGCGACGAGACGCTCGCCGATCACCTCGCGGCGGCGGAAGCGTTCGCGACGGGCGACTACAACGCGACGCTCATGAAGGGCGATGCCATCGAAGCGGGGGAGCGAACGACCATCGCATCGCGTCTCGGCGTGCTCGTCGGACTCGATCCCACCTTCGTCGAGCGCAGCCGTCTGCGGATCGGGATGGGTGCCTTCGCCAAGGAGCTCCTGCGCGATCGGAGTCGCACCGTGGGCCGCCTGGACAGTCGGTTCACGGGAATCGATCGGGAGGACTCCGGCGACCGGGCGGAGTTCGATCCATCCTACGAGGCGATCCGCGGCAACTTCAGCGCGTGCCTGAACATGTACATGCGGGGCGAACTCGAATTCCGCAGCGACCTGCCCTACGAGATTCTGACCGGCGTCGGTCCCTGGGACTACGGATCCGCCGGCAACAACCGCTATCTCAACGTCGCGGAGCGCCTGCGTCGGGCGATGCACCAGCAGCCGTACATGCGGGTGTTCGTGGCCAGCGGCGTATACGACCTCGCGACGCCCTACTTCGCCACCGTCTACACCGTGGACCACATGGGTCTTGCTCCCGAGCGCCGCGCGAACATCGAACTGCATCGCTACGAGGCGGGCCACATGATGTACATCGACGCCCGCGAGCGGGCACGCCTGAGGTCGGATCTCGGGGCGTTCTTCGCCCGGTCGATCGAATCCGGAACCGACGGGGCCGCGGAGGCGGCGAATCCATGAGCGATCATCCACGGAAGCACGTCGTCGATTCCACGCACCGGACCTGGATGGACGCCGCCTTGGAGCAGGCGGAGAAGTCATGGCACGAGGGCGGCATCCCGATCGGTTCGGTGCTGGTCGATGCGCAAGGCGTGATCGTCGCCCGCGGCCACAATGAGCGCGTGCAGAGCGGCGATCCCACCGCCCATGCGGAGGTCGTGTGCGTCCGTCGCGCCGGTCGCCGTCGCGACTGGTCGCGCCTGACCCTCGTCTCCACCTTGAGCCCGTGTCCGATGTGCTCCGGGACCGCCATCCTGCATCGGATTCCGCGGGTGATCGTGGGCGAGAACCGCACGTTCATGGGCGCCGAGGACTGGATGCGCCATCAGGGCATCGAGATCGTCGTCCTGGACGACGCACGCTGCGTGGCGTGGATGGAACGCATGCAACGGGAGCGGGCGGACCTGTGGCGGGAGGACATTGGAATGTAGGGCGGACCTCCGGGTGCCACGGCCTTCCAGGCCGTGTGGTGCGTGCGGAGCGTGGTCGGGTGCCACGGCCTTCCAGGCCGTGCGATACCTGCGGAACGTGGTCGGGTGCCACGGCCTTCCAGGCCGTGCGGTGTGTGCGGAGCGTCGTCGGGTGCCACGGCCTTCCAGGCCGTGCGATGACGCACCGTGTGTTCGTCACGCCAGGATGGCCGTGGCACCCTCCCATCGCACCCTCGCGCTGCCGCCTCTCCGCGTCCGATGTGTCACAATCGCCAACCATGCGTGCCCCCGCCCTCCGCACGATCGCCGTCCTCTTCTCGCTCCTGATGGTCGGTGCGGCCCATGCCCAGGCGTCGAGTCGGCGGCCGAACGTCCTTCTCTTCCTCGTTGACGACCTCGGCTGGTCCGACACGAGCGTGCCCATGTCGGGCGATGCCAATCCGCTGAACCGGCGCTGGCATACGCCGAACGTGGAACGACTGGCCGCCCGCGGCATGCGCTTCGGGAACGCCTACGCGTCGGCGCCGGTCTGTACGCCGACCCGCACGAGCATCATGACCGGCCGAAGCCCAGGCCAGAGCCACATCACGTACTGGACGCTCAACCGGGACCGCGACACGTCCGCGAACTTCCCCGGTCTGCGCCCACCCGCGTGGCGGGTGAACGGGCTCGACGCCGACGAGACGACGCTGCCCAAACTCCTCGCCGCGGCGGGGTACCAAACGATCCATGTCGGCAAGGCGCACTTCGGCGCCAACGACACGCCGACCGCCGATCCCAAGGTCGTGGGCTTTGCGGTGAACATCGCCGGCCACGCCGCCGGAGGCCCGGCGAGCTATCTCGGTACGCAGCGGTTCTCCTTGGCGGGACGCGAAGGCAAGGATCCGAGCGACCCTGCGGGCAAGCCGTCCGTCTGGGACGTGCCCGGTCTCGACGCGTACCACGGCCAGGAGATCTTCCTTACGGAAGCCTTGGCCCTCGAGGCCAGCAAGGCGATCGAGCAGGCGGTGGGGGCGGGGAAGCCGTTCTTCATGAACTTCGCGCCCTACGCCGTTCACGCCCCGATCATGGCCAACCAGCGCTACCTCGATCGTTACGCCGATCTCGACGAGCGCGAAGCCGCGTATGCCACGATGATCGAGTCGGTGGATGCCGCGCTGGGCACCCTGGTCGAGACCATCGACCGTCTGGGGGTGTTGGACACCACGGTGATCGTTTTCGCGTCCGACAACGGCGGTCTCTCGGCCCACGCCCGCGGCGCGGCGCCTGGAGGCGGTACCAGGCATGTGCACAACGCCCCGTTGCGCAGTGGCAAGGGGTCGGCCTACGAGGGCGGCATCCGCGTGCCGCAGGTGGTGGCCTGGCCCGGGGTGACCGCCGCGGGATCGCATTGCGACGTGCCGGTCGTGAGCCACGACCTGTTTCCGACCATTCTGGCGATCGCGGGTGTCGACGTGCCGGCGTCGCACTTGGCGGCGTTGGAAGGGATCGATCTCGGACCGCTGCTTCGCGGCGACCCCGAGGCCGCCGCAGCGATGGGTGATCGACCGCTCCTCTGGAACCAGCCGCACTTCTGGGGCGTCGAGGGGCCCGGCATCGAGCCGTTCACCGCCATCCGCCAGGGGAAGTGGAAACTGATCTGGTTCCACGGCGATCGGCGCTTCGAGCTGTACGATCTGGAGAACGATCCCGGAGAGAATACGAATCTCGCGCCGTACCGGCCGGCACTCGTGAAGCGGCTCACGGAGGTCATGGCGGCGTGGATCGAGGCCCGGAACGTGCAGTTGTCGCTGGATGCCACGAGCGGGGATCCCGTGCGCCTGGAGCGGTGACCCTCGTGCGCGCTGCGAGGG
>JAGQOG010000287.1 GCA_020427695.1 Phycisphaerales bacterium | reverse complement strand
GGTATCCGAGACGGCAGTTGGGTGCCAGAGGCCTTCAAAGCTGCAGCGAACCGAAGCCATCGCGCCAGCGGTCCCGGACCGATCGGGAACGGCCGTCGAAGCTGTTCGGACACGAGGTCGAGACGGCGGCCAACACCCAGGGACGCGGCCAGAGCCGGAGCTCGTGGAGTCGAAGAACCGATTCGAACATGCGGGGGCACCATGCGATCATGCGCGGCCTGAACCGTGGGCCACCCTTCGATCCGCGAGCATCTGATGACCTTGACCATTCCCGCCTCCGACTTCCCTCCCGTGGCCCTGGCCGACGTTCGCGCCGCCGCGGGGCGCATCCGCGGGCTTGCCCATCGAACGCCGGTGATGACTTGCGCCGCGATCGACGCAATTGCCGGCCGCAACCTCTTCTTCAAGTGCGAGCTCTTCCAGAAGGTCGGGGCATTCAAGTTCCGCGGGGCGTGCAACGCGGTCATGCGGCTGCCCGACGAGGTGGCTCGACGCGGCGTGGTGACGCACAGCAGCGGCAACCACGCCCAGGCGCTTGCGCTCGCGGCGCAGTTGCGCGGCATTCCCGCCCACATCGTGATGCCGAGGAACTCGCCCAAGGTGAAGGTCGCCGCGGTGGAAGGCTACGGCGCCGCGATCCGCTTCTGCGAACCGACGCAGCCGGCGCGGGAAGCGCTCGCGGCCGAAGTCGTCGCCGAGACGGGAGGAACGCTCATCCCGCCCTACGACCATCCCGACGTGATCGCCGGCCAAGGCACGATTGCCCTCGAACTGCTGGAGGACCACCCCGATCTCGATGCGATCGTCGTACCGGTGGGTGGCGGCGGGATGATCTCGGGCGTGGCGATCGCCGCCAAGGGAATCCGAAGCGGCATCCGCATCATCGGGGCCGAGCCGTTGGGCGCCGACGATGCGGCTCGGGGCAAGGCGAGCGGCGTGCGCCAACCCCCGCCCGACGCCCGCACGATTGCCGACGGGCTGCGCACCGGCCTCGGCGACCTCACATGGCCCGTCGTGCGGGAGCTGGTGGACGAGATCGTCACGGTGGACGAGACATCGATCATCGCCGCCATGCGCCTGGTGTGGGAGCGGATGAAGCTCGTGATCGAACCCAGCGCCGCGGTGGGCGTCGCCGTGGTGCTGAGCGAGGGGTTCCGCACCCGTGCCGAGATGCCGCGGGTGGGCGTGGTCCTCTGCGGAGGCAACGTCGACCTGGAGACGTTGCCGTGGATCGGGGGGGTGTGATCCTCCGGGATCGTTTGGGATAGGTGAACGTCCTTCACGGCCAGGATGGCCGTGGCACCCGGCGCCCGATCAGCGCCTTCACGGCCAGGATGGCCGTGGCACCCGGCGCCCGATCGACGCCTTCACGGCCAGGATGGCCGTGGCACCCGGCGGAGGCGTCAGACTCCCAGTCCCTCACGGAGCGGTGCGAGGTGGCGTTCGTATCGCTTCGCTCGTCCGAGCGTCCGGACCAATGCGCTGTGCGCGTTCTCGTCGGCCTGTTCGCTCCGGCCCGTCGGCGACAGGGCGTCGTCCGACCACGGCAACTCCACGAACTCGGCAATGCGCCGCGCCGTGTCGCCGTGCCGCTCGACCAGATCCTCGAACGACACCTCGAGGATCGGAATGTCGAGCGTGCGCTTCCAGTTGTCCATGAGGCGCTCGTACTGGCGGTGGAAGCGACCAAGCGTGTGCAGGTCGTAGGCGAACGGCAGGTTGCCCCCGAACAGCGTGAACCAGCAGGACAGGCAGGAGTTCACGGGATCCTGCGTGCAGTGAATCACGCGGGCGCCGGGGAGCATGCGCGAGATCAGTCCCAGGTTGGCGAAATTGAGCGGCATGCGGTCCACGAAGCGCTTGGCCGCACCGTTCAATCGCCGGCTGCGCTCCAGGTAGCGCTTGGCCGCAGCGTCGAGCATCTCCGGCGTGAGCGCCGCGACCTTGTTGAACATCGGCAGGCCGGCCTGCGCGCCGCCTTGCAGATCGCGGGCCAACAGAACGGCGTCGCCGACCTCGCCCATCGGCTGGCCGCCCGGCAAGGAGGCGATCACGCGCTCGACCGCCCATTCCGCGGAACGCGGCATGCCCACCACGAAGACCATCGAGCTGCCGTCCGTTGACGACCGGGGCATGGCGGCCATGGCATCCATCGTCCAGGCCGCGATCGTCTCGTCCACCGCCTGCTGGTGCTTGTCGCTGTCCCAGGTGGCGTTCTTGAGCTGGTTGGCGACGGTCAGCGCCGCGAACGCCTCGTCCTCGCGCCCGACGAGATCGAGCAGGTGCCCGTAGGCGAATTGCGCCTTGGCCCGCACGGCGGGCGTGAGGTCGGTGCGGGCGAGCAGCGACTTCAGGGCCTCCAACGCCTCCTGCTCGCGGCCGAACTGCGGCGCGAGGGCCGCGAACATGAGGGCCACCGCGGACACCTCCGGCGCCTGCCCGAGCACCGGGGTGATCGACTGCATCGCCTTGTCGCTGTCGCCCACGACGAAGTGAAGCTCGGAACGCGCCGCGAGGTACGACGGGTGCCGGGGCGCCAACTTCAGCGCCTTGTCAAGGCAGGCGTGCGCATCCTTGAACCGTCCCTCGCGCTTGTAGCTCAAGTGGAGGTCGTGGTGCAGAACCGCTTGGTCGGGGGCCAGCTTGATCGCTCGCTCCAAGTGGCGACGCCCCTCCTCGAGCATGCCGACGGACGTCAGCGCCGAGCCCAGCTTGGCCATGATCTCGGGGTTGTTCGGGAACTGGCGCAGGAGTTGGCGATAGACCTCGATCGCCTGCTGGAAGCGGCCCGAGCGATGGAGGCTGGTCGCGTGCGAGAGGAGCTGATGGGCCGGTAGCTGCGGTGTGAACATGGAGGGCGTCCGTGGGGAGGGAAGGGGGAAACGATAGCCCATCCCGATGGACGGTGCGGAGCGCACATGCGGATGGCATCACAACGCGGCCGAACCGCCGCCACCGGCGCCTCCGACCGCCCCCTTCCGGCCCGGCGCTTGCGCCCTCAACCCCAATCCGCGAGCAGGAGCCCCAGGTCGGCGCCGTTCACCACGCCGTCGCCATTGAGGTCGCCGATCCCGCTCCGCCCCCAGTTGGAGAGCAGGAGGCCGAGGTCGGCGCCGTCCACCACACCATCGCCGTTGAGATCGGCCGGCGACGCACATCCCGCGCACTGGTAGGTGGCGACGTAGCGGTTGCCAAAGAAGCCCGGCTCGGTCTTGGGGTCGTCGTCCGGACACGGGACGCCGCGGTTGAGGTTCCGTTCGGGGTAGCCCGGGCCGACGATCAGGAACCAGGTTCCCGCGTCGAGGCAGGTGTCGATCGCCGCCGATGCGCACGGTTCGCCGTACGTCTCGGCCGCGAGTTGCAGCACGCCTTCGCAGGTTCCACCAAGGACGAGCAACTGCACCGGGAACTCCGCCTCGGCGCTCCAAACCACTCTACCCGGGGACGCGAGCGTGATCGTGTACCAGTCGGTGTCGCGCGGCGAACCCGTGCCGCAGGTGCCGTCGATCACGGTGCCGCAGTCGA
The DNA here is from genome assembly GCA_020427695.1 of Phycisphaerales bacterium. Taxonomy (GTDB): domain Bacteria; phylum Planctomycetota; class Phycisphaerae; order Phycisphaerales; family SM1A02; genus JAGQOG01. The sequence goes on along the minus strand of JAGQOG010000287.1, from coordinate 44 downwards.
TCGGAACGGATGCGGTCGAGGAGAGGCTGCACCCGTCGTTCAAG
>JAGQOG010000286.1 GCA_020427695.1 Phycisphaerales bacterium | reverse complement strand
CTTCGCGAAGGAGGGCGTCAAGCTGTCCGGCGACTTCGGCTACGGCTTCAACGCGGTGGCGCCGTACTGGGTCGAAGGCGCGAATCTCACCGGCTGGCGCGCCGACGTGAACGGCGACGACGGCCAGTGGGTGGTGCGGACGCAGTTGCAGCTCCAGTTCTGATCCACGGCGCGTTCGTGGGCGGGAGCGGATCCGGCCGATCCCGTGCCAACACCTGTGCGCAGCGCGGCACCCGAGGCCTCGGCCGAGGGTGCCGCGCTCGTTCAGGGTCGAGGAGCGGCCGCGGCATCCTTGGAGCGTTCGTCGATCCCAGGGTCCCGTCCCGGTATCGTGCCGGCATGTACGCCATCGCCATCGCCCTCGCCGCCGTGGTCGCCGCGGCACCGCCGCGACCGAACATCGTCTTCATCATGTCCGACGACCACGGTTGGCAGGCCATTTCGGCCTACGGCTCGGTCGTCAACCGGACGCCCAACATCGACCGACTCGCGGCCGAAGGCATGCGCTTCGACCGCTTCTTCGTCACCAATGCGCTGTGCGGACCATCACGCGCCGTGCTCTTGACCGGCCGGCACAGCCACGCGAACGGCTTCCGGCAGAACGGCGATCGCTTCGATGGCGCGCAGGACACGTTCCCCAAGCGGCTCCAGGCTGCGGGCTATCGCACCGAGATCCTGGGGAAATGGCATCTCGAGAGCGAGCCGACCGGCTTCGACCACTACGAGCTGCTCTACGGCCAGGGCGCGTACTACAACCCCGACATGAACCGCGATGGAACCCGGGTTCATCACGAGGGCTACGTGACGGATCTGCTGACGGCGATGGCGATCGAACGAATCGAGGAGCTGGCCCAGCGCGAGCAGCCCTTCCTGTTGATGGTGCACCACAAGGCGCCGCACCGGAATTGGCAACCCGGGCCCGCTCACCTCGAGGATCTTGCCGCGACCGTCGTGCCCGAGCCGCCCACGCTCTTCGACGACTGGTCGGGGCGGTCCAGCGCCTCGAAGCACCAGACGATGACCATCGCGAAGCACCTGTCCATGTGGTACGACCTCAAGGTGCCGCCGGCCGATGCCGACGCGACCCTCGAGGGCCCCGATCGCTGGGCGGGATCCGACTTCGGGCGCATGACGCCGGCGCAGCGCGCGGCGTGGGACGCGGCGTATGCGCCTTCCAACGCCGCCTTCCGCGCCGCTGATCCCCAGGGCGACGACCTCGTGCGGTGGAAGTACCAGCGCTTCGCCAAGGACTACCTGCGCTGTGTGGCCAGCGTGGACGATTCGGTGGGCGCCATCCTCGCCGCCCTCGACAAGGCGGGCATCGCCGAGAACACCCTCGTCGTCTACACCTCGGACCAGGGGTGGTTCCTCGGCGAGCACGGGTGGTACGACAAGCGGTGGATGTACGAGGAGTCGTTCCGCACGCCCCTGCTGGTGCGCTGGCCGGGCGTGGTGCCGGCGGGCACCACGAACCAAGCGCTCTGCCAGAACCTGGACTTCGCCCCGACCTTCCTCGCCGCTGCCGGGCTGGCCGCACCGGACACGATGCAGGGCGCGAGCCTGCTCCCCCTGCTGCGCGGCGAGCGTCCGGCCGACTGGCGCGATGCGATCTACTACCGCTTCTACGAGTCCAAGGGATCGCACACCGTTCCCCGGCACGAGGGTGTGCGCACGGACCGGTACAAGCTCATCCGCTTCGACGAGCTCGGCGAGACGGAGCTCTTCGATCTCGAGGCCGATCCCGACGAGATGCGGAGCCTGGCGAACGATCCCGATCACGCCGCGCTCCGCGCCGAGATGGAGTCGCGCCTGGAGCAGCTCCGGAAGCAGTACGAGGTGCCGGCCGAGTAGCCGGGACTGCTAGATCGGCCGTCCGGCGCTCGAACGGGCCAACGCGAGCTTCGCCCGCACGCGCGCGGTCTGGCGATCGGCCTGCTCCCGGCCAACGCCCTCGGGGGGCGCCTTGAGCGCCGTGCCCAGTTCGCGTTCGGCGTCGGGCACGTTCAGCGATTCCGCTCCCACCGCGTATTCCGTCAGGAGCGACAGCGTGTCCTCCTGCATCTGGGCGAATCCGCCGTCGATCAGGAACCAGCGGCTGCCGCCGTCGGCGAAGTCGAGCCGCACCGGACCGAGTCCAAGCCGGGCCAGAAACGGCGATCGGCCCGCCATGATGCCGGTCTGACCGTCCCACGCCGGGAAGGTCACGTAGGACACCTCGGTGTCGAGGACCGCCTCGGTTGGGGTGACGATCGCGCAGCGGAAGGTCTTGGTCATGGGGCGAACAGTGTAGTCGGCGGGCTGCGGGACGGGAAGATGGTGCGGGCCGCACCTGCGGCCGGGTGCAACGGCGCAGCTACGGGACCGCCTGGTGCACGCGCAGGGCGATCTGGGAGTTGCGGTACTCCGGCTCGTCGGTGACCTCCCGGACCACCAGCGGTGCGAGCCAGGGTGGGATCTCGACCGTCGCGTCGGGGGTCGGAAGCTCGACCTCGGCCAGGACGAGATCGATGCCGTGAAAGCGGTCGATCTCCCACACCCGCTCGCCCTCCGCCACGCGGTACCGCGTCTTGGCGAGCCGGCGGCCCGCGGTATGCGGCCACAGCGCGTCGAACTCCTTCCGATCGATGCGTCGCTCGACCTCGGTGCGGACGAGACCCGTCCCCGTCTTGACGGTGTGGAAGTAGATGGTCGTGCCGTCGGGTCGCACCACGGAACGCAGTCGCCCCGGCGGGCACTCCGGCGGCGGCGCCTCGGGCAAGTAGCCCTGCACAATCGAGAGGGCCTCGATCTCCGCCCGCGCCGGGAAGGTCGGGGCGCCCCGGAGCAGGTAGCTCCGCTCGATCTCGAGCGGCAGGGCCGCGTTGCTCATGGTGCGCTCCCCACCCGGTGCATGGCCGCGCGATCCGCGGCCTGTGTGACCAGGTTGGCGAACACGTGCTTGAGGTTGAGGTTGCTGTGGACGGCGCGCTCGGCGCCTCCGACGAGATCGACCAACTCCAGCCAGAACGACGGATCATGTCCCTTGCGCACGCACTCGTGCAGGCGCTGCCGGGCGACATGGCCGAGCACGGCCGCCAGCCAGCCCGCGGCCTCGTGGTTGGCGGACTGCTTGCTCGCCTTGGTGCGAGGCTGGCCGTCTCCGGCGGCCGTGCCCGCGTCGGACTCGCCTTCGCCTTCGTCGTCTTCCGGAGCGGACGCCTTGCTCTCCCGCTCCTTCACCAGCGCCTTGGCGAGCTCGTCCACCCGACGCGCCAGCATGTCGCCGAGCTTCGGCGCGTATTCGCCCTGGGCCAGCCGATCGAACTCGGGCCCGAGCTCTTCCGCCCAGCGGTGGAGATCGTGACGGGCGGCGAAGACCGCGGTGCCGGGAGAGCCGTCGGCCAGCGCCAGCGCCCAGCGCTCCGCGTCTCCCTCCAGCGCCAGGCGGTGACGCTGCATCCACCGTCGCATGGAGTCTTCATCGAGCCGGGCGAAGGGCACGCGTTGACACCGGCTGCGGATGGTCGGCAGGAGCCGATCCACCCGGGTGGTCAGCAGGACGATGTAGGTGTGCGCCGGCGGCTCCTCCAGCGTCTTCAGGAGGGCGTTCTGTCCCACAAAGTCGAGCAGCTCCGACTCCTCCACGATGAAGACCTTCGCGTGTCCCATGACCGCGCTCTTGAACACCGGCGCCTCGCGGAACCGCCCGTCGCCGCACTCGCCGCCGATCATGAATTCGCGGAGAAGGTCGATCGGGATGTTCGACAGCCGCTTGCTGCGCAGCGTGGGGTTGTCGGAGACGGCGGCCAGCGTGCGGCGGATGATGTGCAGATCCGGGTGAAGGCCGCGCTCGACGAGCTGCGCGGTCTCGGTGCCCTGCGGCGGATCGAAGCGGGCGAGGCTCTCGTCCGTCGCCTCCGGGTCGAGCAGGAGCCGGGCGAAGGCCGCCGCGGCCGTGAACTTTCCCACGCCGTAGGGACCATGGAAGATCCAGGCGTGCGACACGTGCCGGTGGCGCATCGCCTCCCTCAGCACGTGGAGGGCGCGTTCCTGTCCCAAGACGGCGGTCATCGACGGTCGCTTCCTCTCCGGCCACTAGTTCGGGACCAGCATCAGCGTGCACGGCTGCGGATACTCGGTGCTGTTCGGATCGCGGGGGTTGGTCTTGAGCATCATCGGTTGGCCGTTGACCAGGTGCTTCGGGAACTTCCGGAAGAGCGCCTCCAGCTCGGGGCTGAAGAGCGTGCTCTTCGGGTCGTAGGCGGTGTGGTCGAACGCGCCGATCGTCACCACGCTCATCTTCAGGTCGTCGTCGTGGTGGTAGTACGCCGGGTAGCCTTGGCTCCGGAGCTGCATGGCGAACGTCTCGGCGCTGCGTCGGATGGAGTCGAGCGCCACCGTGCCGTCGAAGTCCGCCCACACCGCAACCTGGAGCGTGTAGAGCGGATCGACCTTGGGATACTGCCGACGCAGATTGCGGAGATCGTTCGGGCCGCTGGGCGCCGAAGCGGTAGTCTCGAACCGGGTCAGCATGGCGCGGGCGAAGGGCCGTGCATTCTGGAAGACGAGGCCTTGGATGCGGTCGAGCTCGCGCTTGGCGTTCGGGTCCTCCGGTCCGCTGAAGCGGCCCCAAAGCACGGCGGATCCATGCGCGTTCGAACGGACGTAGGCGTCGCGAAACTCGGGCATGCGCTGGGCCAGCCGATCGCGCGTGACGGTGGCGGTCTGAACATGGTCGGGACCCGTGAAGGTGCCCAGAACGATCGACCAGCCGTTGCCCCCGTCGATGCGTCGGGGCTGGGGCATCTCCTGGTTCGGTCCCGGCCGAACTGGTGGACCGGACGAACGCGGAGCCGAGCCTGGACGGGCTGCCGGAGCGGAGGGCTTCTGTTTCGGCTTCGGCGTGCGGAACGGGTTGTCGCCGTCGTCATCCGCGGCCACGGTGCGGGTGGCCAGCGGGAGGACGAGGAGGATGACGGCCAAAAGAAGGTGGACGCCGGCTCGGGCACCATGGGCGGCGGTCCATGCCGCTCCGGCCGCGCGGGCTCTTCGCCGAAGGGAGGGGGAACGAACGGAGGGATGGTTGGCGGAAGGGTCGTTCATGCGCGTTCTTCCTCCAGAACAAGGGTCGGTGTTGGACAGATCCAAGGCCGGGACACGGTCTCACCGGGGCCGGAAAGGGGGTATTGGCCCCTCCCCGCGAAGGAGGGCCGCGCTCCACGGGGGCGGGTCGGCGTCCGAGAATGGCGGGCGGCGAAGAATCCGGCCAGGCAGACCTTGCGGATGGTAGGAATCGTTCAAGGTGAAGTGTTCGGAAGGTCGATACTACACCATCACATGCGGGTGTCCGCTCCGTCCTTGGCCTTGGTGGGACTTGTGCCAAGACGGATCGAAGAGCTGTGAAGGAGCTTCCCTCATGACGGACATTTCTTCCATTGGTCATCATTTCGCGCCGGGACCTGCCAATGCGCCTTCAGGCGTCACGGCCCGTTCGGCGAACGGGTCGGTCACCGGGCTCGGTCCGGTCGATCGGGCCGGCTCGGGCACGGGATCGGGCTCCGGCTCGACGCTGAACCGCTTGGAACGGCAAGATCGCCTCGAGCTCTCGGGCCAGGCGCGGCTACTCGACCGCATGCGGCAGATGCCGGCGATTCGCCAGGAGTTGGTGGATCGCGTGAAGGGGCAGATCGCCGACGGCACCTACGAGTCGCCGCAGAAGCTCGCGGTCGCGTTGGATCGCCTGATCGACGACGTCTTGGCCGAGGCGTAGGCGGCGGCCGACCAGCCACCGGGTTCGTGACCCTGGCGTAGCCATATGCATCCACTCGCCGCGGACCGCTCTGTCGGTCCGCGGCTTCTTCTGCGCGCCACCACGAATCGCACCGTGCCGCCGACGCCGTCGGACCGATCGACCGGGAGTGACTTGCCTCGGTTGGGCATCCCGGATTCGACCGGCTACGTGGATGGCGGAAAGGCCTCCTTCGCGTCGCCGGGCCAGAGCAGGTCGATCTGGTGCTGAAGCTGTTCGCCGTCGGGCGTCACCATCAAGGCCCGGAGCCGCAGTTCCGACAGGGGCAACGGAAGTTCGGCCCAGTCGGGGTCGATGACCAGGAGGTAGCTCTGCGTGACCGGCTCGTACTGGCGGGCGTTGAGCTCGAGGTTCGAGAGGTCCACGTTGCCGTAGAGTGGCGGACAGCGCCCGGAGAGGTCGCGGATCTCCAGGGAGAGTTCTCCAACGGCCTTGGTCGGACAATCCCATTCGTCGAGGAACTCCACCCGAACCTCGATGATGTACCGGCCTGGCCGCTGGCGAGAGGCGATGACCCGCGTGAGCGGGTGGATCTCGATCGACGCCGGGCGAAAGGGCCATCGATCGTCCGCCGGGGCCGATGCGGACGGGTCTCTCGTCGCGTTGGGGCCGAGGGAAGGCTTTGCGGCGCACCCCACGGGCCACGCGGCCAGCATCATCAGCAGGGGAATGCTGGCCTTGTGGGCAGCCACGCGTGCAAGAATAGTGGCTATCGGTCCCTCCCGGCAATGCGTGCGGGGATTCCCGATGAACCGGTGACGGACGCCGCCGACCGGCGCATCCAGAATGGGGCGTGATCGAAGCCGTGGCCCAACCGACGACCGACCCGCGATCCGCGCTCCTCGCCCGTGCCCAGGCCGGCGATCGCGCCGCGTTGGACGCCCTTTGGCATGAACATCGCCGGTGGGTCGCCGTGGTGCTCCTCGCCCACAAGCCCGCTTCGGCGGACCTGGAGGATCTCTTGCAGGAGGTCGCAACCATTCTGGTCGCACGCGTCGGCGACGTGCGCGACCCCGCATGCTTCAAGGGGTGGCTGCGCACCGTGGCCATCAATTGCGCCCGCGCCCTGGCCCGTTCGGCCTCGGCGCGACCGATGCTCCGGTTGGAGGATCCTCGGCGATCCGAGGCGAACGGAGGCTCGCCGAGACAGGCTTGCCACCGCGAGGCCGATCCATCGGACCGGTGCCACGACGAGGCGGATCAGGTGCTGGCGCTCTCGGGTCGCCTCCCCGAGGAGTACCGCGAACCGTTGTTGCTTCGCTCGTTGAACGAGCTTTCGTATCGCCAGATCGCACGACTGCTGGAGTTGCCCGAAACCACCGTTGAGACGCGCATCACGCGGGCCCGTCGGATGCTGCGGGAGCTCGTCGAAACAGGAACATTCAGTGTGGCGGGGACTGCTCCCCGCTGAAGGGACCGTGCGCGGTCCCATGACCGGCCTCGCTCGAGGCCACCGACAGGAAGGCGTTGTGCCATGCATGAATCACGAATCGATAGCCTCATCGGACGAGCCGCTGACGGTGCCGAAAGCGCGAGCGAGTGGAGCGAGTTCTGCGTGCTCGCGGAACGCCAGCCGTCCGCGTGGCGAGACCTGGCCATCCAACAGCGTGAAGCGAGGCTGCTGTCCGCTTCGGTGGACCGCGCCGTCGGTGCCGCCGATGTGGTGGAGCTGCCGCACGTGTCCCACCCGTTCCAGGGCGAGGGTGTTCTCGCTCGCGTTGGCGCGGAGACCGGTCGGGAACGGCCGTTGCACCAAATGCGACCCGAGCCGTCCCATCCCACCCGATGGATGGGCTGGGTGGTGGCGGCCTGCGTGGTGGCGGCCTGGGGCTTCTCCGCCCTTCCGCGGCAGCGTGGCGCCGAGACCGCGGCGATGAACACGGCCGGACTCGTGCCGATGCAGACCGCCGACGATGCGCTTCAGGCCTACCTCGATCGGGGTCGGGCCGACGGCGTGGTGGTCGGCGAGGTTCCGTCCAAGATGCTCCTTGAGTCGCGACCGCTCGACGGTGGCGGAGGATTCGAGGTCGTGTTTGTCCGCCAGATCGTGGAGCGGCGGAACGTTCCCGCCCTCATCGAGTTCTCCCAGGCCGACGAGTTCGGTCGTCCCGTCGCAGTCCAACTCGAGGCTCGACGCGGTTCGTCCCTCTGATTCGCCCCGAAGCATCGTGCGGCTGCCTGCCGCAACAAGGAGTTCGATCATGAAGCTCGCCCTTCCGTTCGTCGCGCTGACCTGTGTCGGCGCTGTTCCGATCGCTGCCGCCGCCGTACCTTGCGACGAGCAGGCGGCCACGTCCCGCGCCGTCGTCCTCTCGCCGAGTGCAGGCTGCGTCCAGCTGCAATCGCCCGACGGCGTCGCGTTGCAGGCGAGTTCGATCCGCCTTCTCGATCCGGCTCGGCCGGGGGTGTTCTACGAGGTCGCCGATACCGGCGACCACCTGACCACCACGGTGGTTCGAACCGGCGACGAACTCGAGGTGCGTCCGAGGATCGTGCGGGTGGGCTCGAACGCGGACGACTCCAAGTCGGTCGAGGTGAAGATCAACGGGGACGACGTCGAGGTCGTGGTCGATGGGAAGCGGATCCCCGCCGATCGCATCCGGCGCGAAGCTGGGAAGATCGTCATCATGGACGGCAAGGGCGGCGAGTTGCGGTCCATTCCTCTCGGGGCCGGTCGCGAGGGCGATATGCGCTTTGGCGTGCGAGCGATCCAGGGGGGTGAGGCACCCGGAGGCGTTTGGGTCGCGGCCGAGCAGCCCAAGGTCATGATCGGGATCGTGATGGGCGAACTCGACGAGGCCCTTCAGCACCAGCTCGGAATCGAGCCGGGCCGGGCCACGCTCCTGACCGAGGTGATGGACGACCTTCCCGCGAGCAAGGCCGGCATCCAGAGGTTCGACGTCGTGGTGAGCGTGGACGGCCGGAAGCCGGCCACCGCACAGGCGATCCGCGAGGCGATCGCCGCCCACGAACCCGGCGATACGTTGGCGCTGGGCATTCGCCGAGGCGGCGACACGAGGATCGTTGAGGTCAAGCTCGAGGCGTTCGACGCGGAGCGCATGCATGCGGAGCGCGGCGAGGGGCCCATGAACTGGTTCAACGCCCAGAATCTGCCGGTTGATCCTGGTCAGCTCGAGGTGATGATCGATCGACTGCGCGAGCGCGGCATGGACATCCGCATCGCTCCGGGAGAGGAGGACATGCTCTTCCAGGTGACCCCGGCGGCACCCCCGGCTCCCCCGGCGCCTCCTGCGCCTCCCGCGGGTATGCGGTCCAATCGCGGCGCGGGACCAGGTCCCGGTCGCGGTCTGGTCGGTCCCGATGCGGCGCCTCGGCCCGAGGCCGGTGAGCGGATCGCCAACCGGATGGACGAACTCGAGAAGCGCATGGACGAGTTGAACAAGCGGATCGAACGGTTGTTGCGCCGTCTCGAGCGCGAATCGGATTGACGGAGGGTGCCACGGCCTTCCAGGCCGT
>JAGQOG010000285.1 GCA_020427695.1 Phycisphaerales bacterium | reverse complement strand
GGATCGCCGCCACGATGCGGCCGAGCTTCGACAGCAGTTCGCGCTCCGGCTCCCGCCCGAAGGCTCGCGCGGAGAGCACCGACTCGAAGATCACCACCGGGAACCCCACCGAGATAGCCGACACCAGGAACAGGAGCGGCAGGATCGGCGTGTACCAGAGTGGGTGGATCTTGCTCGGCGCGAGGAGCACGAGCGAACCGAGCGAGGACTGGTGCAGGCACGACAGCACCACCCCGGCGAGGATCAGCAACATCATGATTCGACGGAACGAACGGTCGACGGCCGCCACGAACCGTTCGGCCGCCGGCTCGAACCGCGCCATCGCGCCGCGGAAGTGGATCCGCCCGCGCAGGCGCTCGGTCACGATCGGAACGAACTCCGCGTAGAGAACGGTGAGATAGGTCATCACGCACATGCCCACCTCGAACAGCACCGAGTGACCGGACCACATCCACGGCATCATCGGGTGCCACACGTTGTAGTAGCGCCCGAGATCGGCGAGCAGGCCGAGCACCACGAACGTGTAGCCGAGCAGGGCGGACAGCAGCGCCGGGCGCACGATCGGGTGAAAGTGCTCCCGGTGAAAGATGTGTGCGAGCGCAGCCGTCGTGAATCCGCCGGCCGCGAGGGCCACGCCGGCGGCGACGTCGATCGCGATCCACAGTCCCCACGGGTACTGGTTGGAGAGGTTCGTCACCGTGTCGAGACCCGTCGTGAACCGGATCGCCGCGAACAGGAATCCCACGATCGCCACCGCCAGGAGGGCGAGAGTTCCCCGCGTGAAGAACCGATGGTGCGTGGGCGCGGCCTCCTCTTCCTCGGGTTCCGCGCCTGCCGCCCGACCGGCGTCGCCGTCTTCCGGGCGCGGCCGGAACAGCCAGGCGAACCCGCCGAGCAAGGCGTAGAGACCCAGCGGCGGCACGAAGCCCTTGAAGATCCCGTGCTGGAGCTTCTCCGTGAAACGCGGAGGCGGATCCGAGCCGAGCGTGGGCAGGCCGATCTCCTCGAACGGTCGGTCGGCGACGTACAGCCACGACGTCCCCCCGACCTCGTGCTCGCCGTACACGTGATCCACGTAGCGGTCCGGATGCGTGTCGATCTTCGCGTGGGCGAGTGCCAGCAGGTCCTCGCGATGTCCGTAGGTGAGGCACTGCGGCGGGCAGATCTCCACGCAGGCGGGAACTCCGCCCTCGGCCAGCCGGCCCTGGCAGAACGTGCACTTCCGAACCGCCGGCGTCAGGGCGTTGTCGTACTCGTACGCCGGGACCTGGAACGGACACGCCACCATGCAGTAGCGACAGCCCATGCAGCGGTTGACGTCGTACGTCACGGCGCCGGTGTCGTCGCGGTGGAACGCGGTCACGAGACAGGCGGACGAGCACGACGGGTCCAGGCAGTGCATGCACTGCACCTTGGCCCAGACGGCCTTTCCGAGGTTTCCGCCGGCCGGCACTTCGTTGACCACCGTGTAGTGGCCGGCGTCCGGGCGACGGAACTCCCGGAAGATCGTCTTGTCCTCGAACGTCTCGAGCGCCTGGGCGGGCAGGTGATTCGCGTCGTTGCAGGCCCATTCGCACTTGCGACAGCCGATGCACTGGGTGAGGTCGACCAGCACCCCGCGCTGGTCGGGCATCGGGCGCGGGCGGGCGGAAGACGCTTCCGCGGGACCAGCGAGTACGGCCGCGGCTCCGGTGGCACCGACGCGGCCCAAGGTGGTCAGAAACTCTCTTCGATCGAATCCGGGCATGGCGACCGTCTCCCTGGCGGACGCGGCCGAGGCCACGTCGCCGACGCCCTCCAGGGAGAACAATAGCCGGGCACGTCGAGACGACGATCGGGAGTTCTACGTACCTGCGAGCCCGTTCCCGGCGGTTTCTGGCCTGCGTCGGCTCCCTTGCCCGGACCCGCCCCTCCCGGAAGACCGGGCGGTCCCGCCCGGGCCGTGCTTGCGTCTGGAGCTGGATACTTTGTGGTAGAGGCGCATCCCGTAGCTGGTGATAATGACGTTCTCCCCTTCCCTTCACGCCTTTCCAAGGGGGCCGACAGTGAAGAGAATCCTGGTGGCACTCACCGTTCTCGCCGGCGCCGCACCGAGTTCCGCCGGTCCGTGCTTCGACTACTCGCTCCCCACTCACCCCACGAGAGTCTTCGTCGCCTCGCAGGCCTGGTCGGCGGTCGCGGCCAGCGAGACGCACGTCTTCCAGCTCGGTCTGG
>JAGQOG010000284.1 GCA_020427695.1 Phycisphaerales bacterium | reverse complement strand
CGTCTTCCGTAGGGCGTCTCCGCGGCACCGTGACCGACGCCGGGAATCACCAGAAGATCGAAGTCCTTGTCGGCGCGGATCAGGGCGTCCACCACCTGCATTGTCGAGGCGGGATCGACGTTCTCGTCCATCTCGCCCACGATCAGCAGCAGCTGGCCGGTCAGGCGGTGCGCTTGGGTGACGTTCGACTGCTCTTCGTACTCGGGCCCGATCGGCCAGCCCATCCAGAGCTCGTTCCACCAGATCTTGTCCATCCGGTTGTCGTGGCAGCCGCAGTCGGCGACGCCGACACGGTAGAAGTCGCCGTGGGCGAGCAGCCCCCGCAACGCGTTCTGTCCCCCCGCGGAGCCTCCGTAGATGCCGACGCGCGAAAGGTCCATGCTCGGATCCTTCGCGGCGGCGGCCTTGATCCAAGCGATTCGATCGGGGAAGCCCGCATCGCCGAGGTTCTTCCAACACACGTCGTGAAACGCCTTCGAGCGGTGCGACGTGCCCATGCCGTCCACCTGAACCACGACGAATCCGAGTTCCGCCAGCGACCGGGCACCGTTCCACACTTGGAAGGCCTTCGGGACGTACGCCGACTGCGGGCCGGCGTAGATGTTCTCGATGACGGGATAGCGACGTGCCGGGTCGTGGTTCGACGGGCGCCAGATCACGCCGTAGATGTCGGTGACGCCATCGCGTCCCTTGGCCACGAACGGCTCGGGCGGTTGCCACCCGGTCGCCAGGAGCGCCGACCAGTCCGCCCGTTCGAGCTCGCACACGAGACGACCGTCGTCGGCCCGCCGCAGCTCCGTGACGGGCGGCTGATCCGCACGCGACCAACGATCGACGATCCACCGCCGATCGGGCGCGTACGCGACCTCGTGCGTTCCGTCGCCCTCGGTCAGGACCACGAGCGATGCATCGTCGAGATCGGCACGGCAGGCGTGGAGGAAGTACGGATCCTGTCCCGCCCGCACCCCTCCCGCCAGGAACCAGACGTCGCGCCGCGTCTCGTCGACGCGTTCGACGGTGCGCACCGCCCAGTCGCCCTTGGTCACCTGCCGCTTGACCGATCCGGTGCGCGAATCGACGAGATACAGGTGATTCCATCCGTCGCGCTCGGACATCCACAGCAGCTCGTCGCGATCGTCGAGGTAGTGCAGGAACAGCTTGCCCGCGTAGTCGATGAAGGTCGGACTGCGCTCTTCGACGACCACCGTCGCCACTCCGCTGGCGGCATCGACGGAGATCACCCGAAGCAGCTGGTGGCCACGCTGGTTGAACAGGAAGAGGAAGCGACTCGAGTCGGGCGTCCAGTGGATCTCCGAGACGCTCCAGGCGTTCTCGAGGAGCGACGCGTCGATCGGCACCGCCTGCCACGAGGCGACGTCGATCAGGACCGGTCGCGGCTCCGGGATCCGATCCCCGGGCTTGAGGTAGGGATAGGCGTGAAGCTTCGGTTGGAGCTGATCCCGCGGCGACGACTCGACATAGTGCACCCGACGATCGTCGCCTTTGCGCGTTCGCAGCACGACGAGGTGCTTCGAGTCCGGCGACCAGTGCACCGGGCCGCCGTACGGATCGTCGGGCGTTCCGTCGGTGGTGACCTGGGTCGTCGGGAGCGCGTCGTTCGTGGCATCGCCACGTCGCAGGTGTAGGTTCGAGTTCTTGAAGAACGCCTCCCAACGACCATCCGGCGACGCCATGGCGTTCGTGCGGCGCAAGGGGGGCGAATCGTCCGCGGTCCCCGCCGGCTCCCCGCCGACGACCGCAACGCCCGCCTCGGCCCCGGCCTGGAACACGCCGAGCCCGTTGCCCTCCACGTCCGTCACGCGCCACACGTGGCCGGCGAAGGTGTGTTGGCGGCGCGAGGCCCCCGGCGCGACCGTTCCGTACGAGCGCTCCTGTCCTTCGAAGTCGATCCACCGAAGCTCGATCGGCCCCGACGTTCGGTTCACGAACACCACCGCCGTTTCGCCGCCTCGGGTGACGCTGGGGCGAACGCGCCGGCGGGGCGGGAGCGTGCCCAGCTCGTCGATCGAGAGCTCGCGCACCGCACCGGCAGCCGGATCGAACGACCACGCCCGGGCATCGCCCTCGAGCGCCAGTCGGATGGAGTCGCCACTCCAGTCGATTCGAGCGATCGGAAGTCGCTCCGGATCCAGCGCTCGGCCGGTCGCAGCTCCGAGCACCGCGGCCATCTGCGCGTGATCGAATGCGGGTTGACGCTCGCCGGTCTCGGGATCGAGGACGACGCACGTCCGCCGTCCTTCCCCCAACTCCCGCCAGTAGATCAGCCGCCCGTCCTCACGCCACGTGATCGCGAGGCGCTCGTTGAGCACCTTCCCGCGCACCGCCTGTTCCATCGCCGCGGCGCGTTCGGAGTCGGCCTTGGTGCCTTGACCGTGCGCCGGGAAGCAGGCGGCCGACAGCACCGCCGCGACGAGGAGCATCCGTCCTGGCCAACCTTGAGCACGTCGAGCGTTGGGCAATCGAGTCACGGAGCGTCTCCTGCGGGTTCGCGTCGGCGGACATCCGAGGGGTGCCACGGCCTTCCAGGCCGTGCCGTGCGCCACCGCACGTTCGGCACGGCCAAAATGGCCGTGGCACCCGACACACGCGCATCCACGGGTGCCACGGCCTTCCAGGCCGTGCCGTGCGCCACCGCACGTTCGGCACGGCCAAGATGGCCG
>JAGQOG010000283.1 GCA_020427695.1 Phycisphaerales bacterium | reverse complement strand
ATCCCACCAACCGTCCGTCGGACGACGTCGTGCGCCACTGACGGCCCCGGTGCGCGGGCAATCAGTGCGCACGGCAATCGCAAGGAAGAGAGCCTCCGAACAACGGACGGCTGTTGTCATCCAGGTCTCCTGCCGGTCGATCCCGGCGCAGCCGGGTCGGCCGGCGTCGGATCCGGCCGGCTCCCGCCGGCCGACCTCAGCGCCAGTCGGCAGCGCCGACGCTCTCTGCTACCCTCCCGCGCATGTCCTCGCCCCTCAACAAGACCATCACGCGGGCCGACGTGCGGCGCCCCGAGGTCGCGCGGCAGGCGGGCGCGTTGCGGCGCTTCGCGTGGCGGCTGTTCCTCGGCGGCGATCGCTACGCGGTGAACGGCGTGCTCAAGCGCCGCTGCCGCATCCGGTGGAACAAGCTTTGGGAGTACTCGCGCGGGCTGGCCTACGTCCCCTGGCAGGCGAACTGGAAGGTCGTGGACTTCGGCGGCGGGGCGACGATTCCCGTCTACTACCTCGCCGACCAGGGCCTCGACGTCGCCAGCTTCGACATCGACGAGCACCTGACCGGCGCCGCCCGCGCGACGGCAAAGCGGCACGGATGGAAGCTCCACGCCAGCACCTCGGACCTGACCGAACCCGATGCCCGCGACCGCGTTGCGGATGCGCCCGCACCGGGGTCGATCGACTGGGCGATCTCCTTCTGCGTGCTCGAGCACCTGCCGCGGGAGCGCCAGCACCGCATCGCCCGTCTCCTCGGCGAGAGCCTGCGTTCCGGCGGGCACCTGACCGTGACCTTCGACTACAGCCCCGACGCGCCCGTCGAGGGCGCGCTGCGCTCCGAAGCGGATGTGCACGCCCTGATCGAGGCGACCGGCCTGGTTCCCCAAGAGGGCCCGGCGTTCCACGACACCGGCGAACGGTTCGTCCTCGACAAGAAGTACCCCGACAACCGCTTCACCTTCGGATCGCTCTTCCTGCGGAAGCCCTGATCGGAAGCGGGTTCCCGACTCGCGTTCGTCAGGCCATCCGCGCGCGCGCCGCCGCGACGCCGGCGATCGCCTGGTCGATCTGCTCCGCGGTGTTGTAGAAGTGCGGCGAAAGGCGCAGGAAGCCGCGCCGAACCGCGCCGCGCACGCCGTGCTCCTGGATCGCCGCGAACCACGCCTGGAGATCGATCCCCGCCGGCGGGCGGATCGCGACGATGCCGCTGCCACGTCCGGGGTCGTGCGGCGAGGCGACCGCCACCCCCGCCGATCGAACGCCGTCCGCGAGGCGCCCCGCGAGGGCCTCGACCTGGGGCTCGATCCGGTCGAGCCCCTCTTCGAGCAGCAGTTCCAGCGCCGCCGCCATGCCGACGACGCCCACCATCGCGTGCGCTCCCGGTTCGTAGCGCCGCGCGGTCTCGGCGAACGAGCGGTCGTAGCGGTCGTAGTCCATGGCGTTGGCGGTGTTGAGCCAACCGACGATCGGCGGACGAAGCCGCTCGAAGTGCTCGTGGCACACGATCAGGACACCCGTGCCTTCGGGACCAAGCATCCATTTGTGGCCGTCGGCGCTGACGAAGTCGATGCCCCACTCCCGCATCCGAAACGGCACCTGGCCCAACGACTGGATGGCGTCCACGCAGACGAGCCCGCCGAGTCGGTGGGCTTCGTCGGCCAGCTGCGCGAGATCGTGGCGCTGGCCCGTCGAGAACTGCACGTGGCTGATCGCGAGCAGGCGCGTTCCGCGGGTGGACGGAAACGCCTCGCGCATGGCCCGGACAATGTCCTCGTCGCGCATGAGGCAGCCGCCATCCGCGGGCGGAACCGCCACCAGCCGCACGCCCGCCCGCACCCGGTCGTCCCACACGTAGCGGTTCGAGGGAAACTCGATCGCGGTCGTGACGACGGTGTCGCCTTGCCCGAGATCCAGTCCCAGGGCGACGGTGGCGAGTCCGCTCGAGGTGTTGGGCATGATCGCAACCTCGTCGCGGCTCGCAGCGCCGGCAAGCCGGGCAGCCGCCTCCTTCAGGGCCACGATCCGCGCATAGGCCCACGGCTGCGGCCCCCGCTGCGACCAGTCGTCCACGAATCGTCGCATCGCGTCCGCCACCGGTCGCGGAAGCGGGGCGACCGCCGCGTGATCGAGAAACACGCCGGTCTCGAGGATCGGAAAGACCTCCGGATTCCCGGCGACCGACGGCGGGCGCGACGCGTTCGTGGCCATGGGAACGACATTCAAGCAGCATCCGCTGCCGTCCGCCATGCGGAAGACCGATCAAGGGAGTGGCGTTCCTATCGTTGGATCGCTCCCTTGTTCACCTTGCGAGGTTCCCCGTGCGACCACGCCGTCAACACGCCCTGTCCTGCGCCGTCGCGGCCCTGGCCCTCCTGGCCGCGACCGTCGCCCACGCCCAGGAGCAGGACCGCCCCCTCGTACCCGAGAGCTTCGAGCTCCAGGACGCGGCCGCGCGGGCGGTGTCCGCAGCCTGGCTGACCGACGACGAGCGCCGCGCCTTGCGGGTCTTCCACGGCGTCTGGGACGAGCGCGACCTCGACACGCCCGAGCGACGTGCCCTCGCAGCGCTGGCCACCTGGCGGCTCGACGATCCCGCGCTCCAGGATCCGACGGTTCCGGCGGAGATCCGTGCCGAGGCCCGCATGCGGGCCGGCGACATGGAAGCGACGTTGACGCTGCTGGACGGCGTCGATTCTCCGCGGGCGAGTCTGCTGCGGGCCGAGGCGCTCGAGTCGCTCGGTCGCTTGGCGCTTGCCGACGCGGCGGTCGAGGCGCCGGTCAAGCGGCTTACCGCGCGAGCGGAACAGAGTGCGGGCGATCTCACCGATGGGGTGCTCGCCCTCCAGGTGCGAGCGCGGGTGCAAGGCCAACCGGCGCGCGACTTCCAGACCATGGCCACGCTGCTGGCCCGCGCCCATCAGGACCTCGATCGCCTGCACTGGCCGTCCCGCCTGGCCGAGGCGCAGCTCCTCCTCGACAAGCACAACACCGCGGAGGCGGTCGATGCGCTGCACGAGACGCTCGACCTCAACCCGCGCTGCGGCGAGGCGTGGTTCGCGCTGGGCATGGTGGCCCTCGATCGATTCGACTTCGATCAGGTTCGGACGGCGGTGAACGCCCTGCGGCGCCTGAACCCCGCCCACCCGCTGGCCATGCTGCTGGTCGCGGAGTCGGCGCTGGTCCAGGACGATCCCGAGTCCGCCGCCGACGCACTGGCCCCGCTCCTCGCACGGTACCCGTCGATGCGCGAGGCGCTCGCGCTCCAAGCGGCCGTCGAGGCCATTCGCTACGACGAGCCCGCGATGCGAACGGCGCTGGACCGGTACGACGAGCTCTCGCCGGGCAGTCCGCTGGCCTACTACGAGGTCGGCCGCCACCTGGCGATGAACCGGCAATACGAGCTGGCCGCGGAGATGCTCGAGACGGCCGCCAAGCGCCTGCCGAACTGGCCCGCTCCGCGCATCGAGCTCGGCCTGCTCGAGCTCCAGTCCGGGCGCGACGCCAACGCGCTGGCGGCGCTGGAACAGGTTGCGGAACTGGACCCCTACGACAAGCGTGCCGCCAACAGCCTCTTCCTGCTGCGCGAGCTCACGGGCTTCAAGCAGCTCGAGACGAAGCACTTTGTGATCCGCTACCGCCCGGGGGAGGACGAGGTCGTGGCGGCGATGATGCCGGAAGCACTGGACGCCACGCACGAGGAGCTGGTCGAGCGCTTTCAGCACGAACCCGACCGCCGCACGGTGATCGAGGTGATGCCCGACCACCAGTTCTTCGGCGTGCGGATCACCAGCATGCCGTTCATCCACACGATCGCCGCGTGCACCGGACCGGTGATCGCCATGGAGGTGCCCCGGGACGGACCCAAGCACCTGCACTTCGGTCCCTACGACTGGCTCCAGGTGCTGCGGCACGAATACGTGCACACGATCACCCTGAGCCAGACCCGCAACCGGATTCCCCACTGGCTCACGGAAGCGGCGGCGGTGAGCATGGAGCTCGCGCCGCGCGACTACGAGCGCTGCCAGATGCTCGCGCGGGAGCTGGAACAGGGGACGCTGTTCGACCTCGACACCATCAACTGGGGATTCATCCGTCCGCGGCGCCCGCAGGACCGCGGCCTCGCCTACGCCCAGGGCGCCTGGATGGTCGAGTTCATGAACGAGCGCTTTGGCGAGAGCGCCCTGGTTCGCCTGATGGAGCAGTACGCCGAGGGCAAGCGCGAGAACGACGCCATGCCGGCGGCGCTCGGTGTCACGCGGCAGGAGTTCCTGTCCTCGTTCCTGGCGTGGGCCCGCGAGCAGGTCAAGTCGTGGGGTCTGGCGCCGGAGCCCAGCATGGACGACATGACCGACCGGTTGATCCGTGGGAATCCGCAGCTCGCGGAACGTCTCGCCAGCTCGCAGCAGGCCCGCCTCGAGACCATCGTCGAAGCGCTCACGGAGCAGGTCGGCCTCCCCAGCAACGGGGATCCGCAGCGGCTCACCGCCGACCTCTGGCCGCCCCTCAAGCGACCCAAGATCACGATCGACGACACGACGCTCGACGCCTGGTTGAAGGAGTATCCCGACCATCCCGACCTCATGGAGCTCAAGCTCCGACGCATGGAGGAAGCCGCCGGCGGACCGACGTCCGAGATGGTCCCGCTGCTTGAGCGGTACCTGGCGGCGCGACCGGTCGATCCCTACCCGCATCGCAAGCTGGCGCAGCTCGAGCTCGAGCGGGAGCCGGTGCTGGCCATTCCGCACCTCGAGTTTCTCGACGTGCGCGAGGAGTACAACGACGCCTACGCCCTCGAGCTCGCCCGGCTCTATCGCGCCAACGGGGAGCCGGCCAAGGCCTACGCCAAGGCCCTCAAGGCCGCCCGCACCCAGCCGTACAAGGCGGCCACCCGCGAGCTCGCCGCGGCGCTCGCCATCGAGAACAAGGACCTCGACGCCGCCCGGGAGCACATCTCGGCCCTCGTGCTCCTGGAGCCCGACCGGGAGCTGCATCGGCGAAGGCTGGAGGCGCTGGGGAGGTTGGGAACGAAGTAGGCATCGAGGGATCGCGAGCAAGGCATCGAGGCATCAAGGCATCAAGGCATCGAGGGTTGCGGGGCAGCCGGGCACGGCGGCGCTTCGAGGGGATCCCACCGACCGTCCGTCGAACACTCGGGTGCCACGGCCTTCCAGGCCGTGTGCATGT
>JAGQOG010000282.1 GCA_020427695.1 Phycisphaerales bacterium | reverse complement strand
TCGATCTTCGCGCCTTCGGTGTGACCGTCGAGATGCACGATGGGAGCCGTGCGGCCGTCGCTGCGCGCATGCGGCACGCCCGCATCGAGACCGGCCGCGGGAACCACCTCGCCGGTGCTGGCCACCGACCACTGCTCGACGTCGAGGAACGGCGCCCGGAGCTCGTGCCATCCGGATCCGTCGGCGGCAAGCTGCCCGCCCTGCGCGGCGACCGTGCCGCCGAAGAGGATGAGCTGCGCCGGCTGCTTCACCTCGCTGAGTCGCGTGGCGGCGGCGTTCGGCGTCCATGGCGGATCGGTCACCGCCGGCCCCTCGCTGTTGCCCCCGACGAAGATCGAGTTCATGCCGAATCGGGGCCGCAGGGAGAGGGTGAGCAGGTCGCCGTTGGTTTCGAGCGAACGGAGGGAGGTCTCCTCCGACGCTTCGAGGTTGTCCCGGAAGAACAGGATCCAGTCGTTGTCGGCGTAGGGCGCGAGTCGCCACACCCAGCTCGCTGCGGCCTGTGGCGCCACGACTGTGCCGTCGGCCAGCTTCGCGCCGATGTCGAGCTCGGTCTGCACGTCGGGCTCGAGGTAGCCCGGGATGAAGCGGCCGCGATGATCGGTGCTGTAGGCCGAGAACGAGGTGCCGATGCGCCGCAGCACGTTCAGCGAGTCCACCCGCTCGGCCGAGTTGGTCGCCCGGCGGACGGTCACGATCACCAGCGACACCAGGAGGGCGATGATGGCGATGACCACCAGGAGTTCGACCAGCGTGAAGCCGGCGCGGGACGCAACGCGGCGGAAAGGGCCAAGGGTGCGCATGCGGACTCCCGGTTCGTTCGAGGACGCTCGTGGAAGGGCGGTGCCGATGTCCATCAGCTTCCACCCATGATGACGAGATCGTTGTACGACTCGGCGACCTTCGGACCGATGCTCGCGATGTCGTCGATCGGATCAACGGGCGTGCCGGGACCGTCGAACCGCGAGAAGTAGACGCCGTCCTGGCCGGCGGACACCAGCACGAACTGCCCGCGGGCGGTGCCCGCGAGCGGTTGGTTGGCGGCGCCGAAGGCGGGGTGGCGGATGATTTGGGCGAAGTTCCCCGCCGGGTCGTTCCCCGTTTCGAGGATGCTTGTGGTCTTCTGGTCCTTGCCCAGTTCGCCCAGGGCGACGGACACGATGTACGGCTGCATCGACCCCATCGCGAACTGGGGCGAGGCCGTCACCGGTCCGACCAGCGGGCCGCTGGAGCGGATGGCCCGCACGTACATGATCGGCTGGCCCCACGCGTCGAGCAGATCGGGGAGCCGGTAGGCGTCGTTCTCGAACCCGGTGCCGTCAACCGCCGTTGCGAGGTCCTGTCCCGGCGCGGGGGCGAACTCGCCGGACTTCGGCGAGTAGAAGGGCGGGTACTGCTTGCCGTTGATGCGCGGTCCCTGGCCGATCTGGGTCGCGTTGACCTTGATGCTGAAGGTGCCGCCGCCGGGAGCGTTGAAGTTGATGGTGGTCCAGCCGGTGCCGAAGGTGGCGAAGTCGGGATCGTCCTGTGTGACCGCGCCACCCATCAGCGCCAGCACGGCGTTCTCCGTGCCGCTGATCTTCGGATCGTTCGCGAGCACCGCTTCGGGAACGACGCCCGGGTAGGCGCCGATCTGCTGCTTGTACGTCTCGCACGCCTGGGCGAAGGACTGCATGGTCGACAGCGTGGCCGCGGCGCGGGCCTTCTGCTGCGCCTTGCCGAGGGCGGGCAGCAGGAGGCCGACCAGCAGCGTGATGATGCCGATGACCACCAGGAGTTCGACGACGGAAAAGCCGGGTCGAGCGGATCGGGTGGAGCGGGAGAGCGGGTGGCTCGGATGCATGAGCATGTCCTCGGGAGGGAGCCGGCGCACGTTGCGACCGGGCGTTCGGTGCTCCCGTCACGCTCATCCGCGGCATCCACTCTACTCATCCGAACGAGGGTGTCCAGCGGTTGCGGCGTAGGTTCCTGAAAAAACAGGAGTTGCGTTCCAAGGTCGACGCCGTGGCGCCTGTGCCGGACCACGCTCAGTCCAAGGCCGGCAAGTCGTGCACCGCGCGTAGGAACGGATCCAGGTAGCGGGCCTCGAACGCCTCGATCGCGGTGGGAGTCGACTCCGGACGAGCCCCCCACACGCAGGCCCGTGGCTCGAGGAGCTCGGGATCCATACACACTTGGAGACCGCCATCGATGGCGAGAACGGTCGGCAGTCGGCCTGCGAAGTAGGCGACGGCCGCATTCGTCGATGGGGCACCGATGGCGATGGCGGGCTTGTGAAGGAGGTCGGGCTGGTTCAGGAACCAAAGATCGGCGCACACCACGGGCACCAGTCGCTCCTCCGGCTCGAGCTCGGCGCCTTGGTCGGCGAACCAGGCGTTGATGTGCTCGCGCAAGGCGTAGGCGGCCGGTCGATCGATGGCTTCCGCGAGGAGGGTCGAGCCCACGACGAGCAGCAGAAGGCTCCGCTCCTGCGGACGGTCGGCATCGGGGTCGGAGTCGGCGTGAGTCATGGCGTGGAGGGCGCACGTTCGAAGGCCGCACGTTCGAAGTCCTGACTTCGTGCCAGCCGAGCGACCGAGCATATCCGGACGCAGGCCGCGCGGTCGTGCGGTTCCCGGTCGCGCCGTTGCCTTGCCCAGCCGGAACCACGCGAACGGTCGACGAGCCGACCCCGGGATCGACCTCATGGTCCCAGTCCGGCGGACCGACGCTCACCAGCATGTACCTCCACTCCCCCTGCCGGTCGCGACGCTCTGGAGGCGGCCCGAGGAGGCCTTGGGCTACCCCTGCGTTCACCCTCATCGAGATCCTGATCGTCGTCGTGATCCTGGGCGTCCTGGCGGCGATCGTGATACCGAAGTTCCTGGAGAGCGATCGGATTTCGCGGACGAACATCCTCTCCAACACCGTCCGGTACATCCAGCAGATGGTTGTCTACTACCGGCAGACCGACGACTTCGACCACGCACCGAGCGGATACCCCGCCGACATCGAACCGAGCTGGTTCCGATCCTCGGCCCTTCCTCGCCACACGTGGACCAACCAGCCGATCTCCGTCGAGATCGTGGACGGGCCGTCGAATCAGCACTATCCCGGCACCAAGACGTTCAGCCTCGCCGACGACGGCGCGTACACCGCGTGGTACAACCGAACGAACGGCCGCTTCGTGGTCCTGATCCCGGCACAGGAGAGCGACGACGACACGCTCGCGGTCTTCAACGCCGTGAACCTGGCCAACTGCTCGTCGTTGTCGGACACGGACTGAGCATCGCCTTCTCCGGTCAAAGCGCCGCGAGTCGGCGCTCGGTCTCGGCGCGGGTCAGATCCTGCACGATCGGTCCCAGGCGACCCTGGAGCACCTCTTGCAGGTTGAACGACTCGCCGATCCGATGATCGACGACGACGTTCTCCTTGTAGCGGTAGGTGCGGATCTTCTCGGCGCGATTGGCCGTCCCCATGAGCGAGAATCGCGCCTCGGAGCGGCGTGCCTCGGCCTCGGCCCGCTGCCGGTCGAAGAGCCGCGCCCGCAGGATCTGCCACGCCCGCTGCCGGTTCTGGGCCTGGCTCTTCGTCTCCTGCATGCGCACCTCGATGCCCGTGGGGAGGTGGATCAGGTGCACCGCGGTGGCGACCTTGTTCACGTTCTGCCCGCCGGGACCCCGCGCGGTGGTGATGATCTCCTTCACCTCCTCCGGGGCGATCTTGACCTCGATCTCCTCGGGTTCGGGGAGCACCGCCACCGTCGCCGTCGACGTGTGCACGCGCCCCTGCGTCTCCGTGGCCGGGATGCGCTTCACCTGGTGGGTGCCGCTTTCGTACGCGAGTTCCGCCCACACGCCTTCCCCGGTCACGCTCATGATGCACTGCGTGAACCCGCCGGAGTCGCCGGGGGCCGACTCGATCTGCTCGACCGTCCATCCGCGACTGGCCGCATAGCCCAGGTAGATCGCCACCACATCGCCGGCCCAGAGCGCCGCCTCGTCGCCGCCGACGCCGGCCCGCACCTCGAGGATGACGGATCCGACCGCGCGGTCCTCGGCCGTGACCAGCGCCTCCTGCATCGACTGGAGGAGCGCCGCCTGGTCCTCTTCGAGCTGCGCGAGCTCGCTCCGAGCCATCTCCGCGAGATCCGGGTCGCCGCCCGGCGCCAGGAGCGAGCGGGTTGCGGTCATCTCCTTCGCGATCGCGCGGAAGCGGCGGTACTGTTCGACGATGCCGGCATTCGCCGCCCGCTTGATCGACAAGGCTCGCACCTGACGGTGATCGGCGATCACCGCGGGGTCGAGGAGTTGGCGCTCGAGATCGCGGTCGACGGCCTCGAGCTCGTCGAGCTTGCGCTCCAGGTTGGCGGGAAGGTCAGTCGGCATGGGCGGTCCGGCGCGACAAACAGCCGCGCCGGAGCATCCGGCGCGGCTGGCGATTCGATCTCTTGAGGGCTACTTCTTCTTCTTGCCCTTGAAGTAGTCGCCGGCGAACTTGCGCTGGAACTTCTCCACGCGACCGGCGGTGTCGATGAACGACTTCTGGCCCGTGAAGAAGGGGTGCGAGCCCGACCAGACCTCGACATGCAGTTCCGGCACGGTGGCGCCGGTGGTCATGACCACCTCGCCGCGGTAGTAGACCTTGCACTCGGGGTGGTACTTGGGGTGGATCTTGTCTTTCATGGGATCTCCGAGGTCGGCCGACAGCCGTCGAACGGGGAGGGAGATTGTACACGCCGCCGCGACGTTCTCAAGGGCTCGAACCCGAGCCGGGATCCGCCCCCGGCCGGTCGGGCTGGGGCGTTCCCGCTCGAGCGTCCGTCCCCGCGAGCGGTGTGCCGGTCGCGTCCCCCGCGTCGGCCGGGCGTTCCGCCTGTGGCGCCGGGGTCTTCGCTCGGACGGGGCCCAGGACGGAAGCGGCGTCGCGGAGCCGACCCGGGTGGAACAGGATCAGCAGCCCCGACACCAGAACCCCGTAGGAGGCGGCGAGGATGGCTGCCTGCGCGAGCACGGAGAGCGCGGCGCAGGCCCGGCCGATCGAAAGGCTCGCCACCAACGCGACCGATCCCGAGATGAGTACGGGGGGAACGAGGCACCGCAGGATGTGCACCACGCCGACCCCCACCAGGCGACCGGACCCGATTCCGTAGACCATGCTCATCACCAGCCGGAAGCAGGCCAGGCAGGCGGCGATCACCGCGGCGCCGCCAAGCCTGGCACCGACCGCGGCGACGACGAGGGTGCCAACCGCATCGGCCACCAGGAGACTCGCCCGCAGTCCCCAGCGGCCGCGGGACTCCATCACGGCCTGACCTGCCGGACCGACCAGGCGGAACGGAATGGTGGCGGCCGTTGCCTGGATGACCGGGACGGCATCGTTCCACCGACCGTGCCAGAGGAGCTGCACCAGTTGGGGCGCCAGCAGGACGATGCCGATGGCGATCGGCGCCGAAGCGAGCGACACGACGGAGAGCATGCGCTGGAAGGCGAGTCCCTGGCGCCTGGTGTCGTCGCGAAAACGGGACAGCGTGGGCATCAGGACCTGGGCCAGGCCGGCGTTGAAGACCATCAGCGGCGTCAGGGCGATCTGCATCCCGAAGAAGAAGACCCCCACCACGGCCGTCGGCTGGAACAGGCCGATGATCGTGGGTGGACCGTTGGCGGCGATCGCGATCGCGACGAGGCCCAGAGCGATCCAGCGCATCGAGCGGAAGAGCTCCGCGAAGAGCGCGCGGTTGAGCGGCTCGCCGGGAATGCCGCTGCCGACCGCCCGATGCAGCAGCAGCCAGTCGAGGAGTAGTCCGATGGGCGTCGGCAAGGCGAGGCTCATGGCCCCGAATCCGGCCCACGCCAAGGTCACCGCGAGAATGTTGCGGAAGATCGTGGAGGTCGTGTCGATCCGGGAAAGGGTGCCGAAACGAAGGTCGGCGATCAGGCGCGCCTTGAGCATCAGCGGTCGATTGCCGAGCGGAAGCGAGGCGCCGATGATGAGCAGGAGCCACACCAACGAGGGGCGCTGGTAGATGCTCGCCGCGATCGGCGCCATGACCAGCACGGCCGTGGCAGCCAGGAGATTGACCGCGAGCGAGACTCGGCTGACGGCCCGGCCAAGACGCGCGAACTCGTCGGGATGTCGGATCAGGCGGGTGGCGCCGCCGTCCTGGATCGAGGTGGCCACGCTGGACAGCGAGATCGCGATCGCGAAGACCCCGAAGTCGTCCTTCGAGAGAAGCCAGCCCAGCACCAGGTTGGCGAGAAAGCCCGATCCCTTGGTGAACACCGCCGCCGAGGTCAGCAGGAGCATGCCCCGCGCCGCCCGACGTCCGTATTCCGCACGATGCGTCGGTGGGGAGGTGGTGGCACCCTCGGCGGTCAAGCGGCTCCCTCCGCAGCATCGTGCGGACGTCGACCGCACGCGACCGCCGAGCCTGTGCCGACTTCGGCGGTGATTGCGATCATCCGGGCAGGAGTCGTCACGGAAGCGGTGTTCCCTTGAGATCTTCGGATCCCATAGCCGTCGGGAGCGGGAATGGTTCGTGGCATTGTCGCGGCACCGCCCGTGCG
>JAGQOG010000281.1 GCA_020427695.1 Phycisphaerales bacterium | reverse complement strand
TCGATGCCGCGGAGGTTGCGCCTCGAGGCCGACGATCGGCGGGACCTCTTCGGTGCGGCGCTGGTCGTGGTGCGGACGGTGCTCGCAATCTGGCCGAACGTGCCGGCGACGTTCATGCAGCCTGGACCAAACGCACGCTCGCGGCTGCCGCGGAGGTGCGCACGGCGAGTCTGCGACCCGTCAATGAGGCGGCGATCGCCACCCAACTCCCGCAGACCATGCTCCGCGAAATGGCGGCCGACGGCCGGATACCCTTCATGAAGCAGGGCCGCAAGCGGCTGTTCGATCCGCAGCAGGTGCTCGCGGCCGTCTTCGCCGAGGCCGACCGCCGCACCGACGCCGACCGGATCGACGGCATCGTGGGCCGCGCCGTCGCCAGGCGACGCGGGCTGCCGCCGCTCGATCCGGAAGCGATCGACTTCATGAAGCAGGGGATCAGGCCGTCGCCGCGGGAGATCGCCGACCTCGAGCTCGCGGCCGACGTGCTCGGCGTCCAGGTGGAGGCGGTCGAGTCGGAGTGGGAGGAGCTCGAGCGGAGGATCGCCTCCGGCGACCGCCCGCCGTTCAGGTCCCTAGGCCGGCTCCCGCTGTGCCTCGCGAAGGGGCGGAGGCCGGATACTTGAACACAGCTGGCCGCGGGTCCGTCCGAGGCGGGTGGGTGCTTCGAGACCTCGACCTCGCTACCCCACAACCAGACTTCACGCCCGTATCGCGGCTTCTCAACCATCGTCCGGTAATACCGCGACCCGCATTCGATGGTTGCCCGACTTGACAGTCAGTAGAAATATACTAAATTTTAGTACATCTTCTAGGCCAGCGGGCCGAATCAGAGGTAGGTATGGAGGGCTTCAAGGATGAGTCCCAGTCCCCCGTCGAGGGAACGGCGGAAGCTGCGGTGTAGCAGCGAGTTGCCGCGAGCGAGCGATTGGCTCCGTTTCATCCAGATGCCGCTGTTCGAGCGGTGCTGGTCGAAGCTGGGCCTCACGGACGATGACCTCCGTGCTGCCGAGTTGATGGTCATGGTGGAGCCGGACCGCCATCCGGTCATCCAGAAGACAGGCGGAGTGCGGAAGTTCCGATTCACAGGCGCGCACTGGCCGCAGGGAAAGCGAGGCGCTGCGAGGGTGTACTACCTCTACGTGCCTGACAAGGGCATCGTGATCTGGCTCTGGTGCCACCGGAAGAACGAAGAAGATGGACTTACAGAGAAAGGCAAGGAGCAGATGCGAGCACTCATTGAGGAGACGCTCAGATGCTTTGAATGAGCTCGGTCAGCCTGGAGTTGGAGACGAAAGAGGGCGTTTGTCATGACACGAGGGAGCAACAGCATGACCAAGAAGGAAAGGAGCAGCGCCCGCAGGGATCCCGTAGATCCTTGCAGCATGTCCACGGAGGACGGGATCATCGCGAGCCTCACGGAGCTTCGTGAGGCGCTGAAGAAGCGTGAGCCGCTAGAGCGGAAGTTCACGATGCGCACGGTCGATCTCGAGATAGAGCCGAGCGAGTACTCGTCGGAGAGAGTTCGCGAAACGCGAGAGCGTCTGAACGCGAGCCAGGCTGTCTTCGCCGCCCTCCTCGGTGTCAGCACAAAGACAGTGCAGGGCTGGGAGCGGGGCTCATCGCCTCCGAAGATGGCCCGCCGCCTGCTCGACACCATCAACGACGATCCGGCATCGTGGCTCGCAAGGCTTGCCCGTCGTGCAAACCACACCGCCGCGAGTTGACGTTGATCCGCGGATTCGTGCGAGCGTTCACGGGCGACCAGCCGAGACTGGTCGCCCGTGTCAATTGCCTCAGTCTTGCTCCCAGGACACTCAGTGGAGTCTCCGGTCGGCTCGACGGACGCCGTACAACCACCGAGGCCGCGGGGCGCTCCATGCCGGATGGTATCGGCGCGGATCGGGCCTACGGAGCAGATTGCAGGAACCACTCGATCATGTTGTGCACCCGGCCAAGCTCGCTCGCGTGAAGGGTGATGTAGCCGTCACCGTCCTCCGAGATTCGATGGAACGCTCTGCACGCTCGCTCGAACTTGGGGCGGTTCGTCGCGTCGACCCGACCGCCGTTGTGGGCGACGAGGTTCCGGAGAGCGACGGCATCGTCGAACCATGCCGCGTCGGCGAACGTGTGGCCGTTCGCCTGGTACGTGCGAGCGACCCAGGTCGGAAAAGACTCCTGCTTGTGCCTGGCCGGACACTTCGCGAACCCGGTGCAGACCTGGCCGGCGAAGTACTCCCATAGGCACCACGCCGCGACGAACTCGCCCATGATCGCGAGGCGGAGTGCCAGGTCGACGGTCCTGAGCGTGGTCTTCGCTCTCCGGAGGTCCTCGATCCGGTCTTCGGACATCTCGATCGGATCGACATGCCGCATCAGACCGGAGTGGTTGTCCCACAGGAGGTCGAGCGCCTCGAGGGCGTACTTCTTGTCGAACATCGCTGCGGCGCCCCGTGAACCGAAAGCCGTCGGCCGTCGACGCCGACGTTTCCACTACCAAAACACTACCAAGGAATCGCCCGCACAGACCGCACTTGACGCACTCCGAGCACGCGCTACAGTGTCAAGAACACTGGTTTTGGGCTGCCGGATCCGCCTCCGAAGCCGAAGGTTTTGGGTTCAAGTCCCGACGCGGACGCTTTTCAGGTCCTCGCGAGCTCACGGCGTGCAACCGTGACGGCCTACGGCGTCCAGTTCGCCAGCAGGACGCCCAGATCAGCGCCGTCCACGATGCCGTCGCCGTTGAGGTCGCCGGGGCCCGGCGTGCCCCAGGCACCGAGCAGGATCCCGAGGTCGGCGCCGTTGACCAAGCCGTCGCCGTTGAGGTCGCCCAGGATGGGCGCAGCGGGGGAATACACGTACGCGGAGCCGGACTCGAGCCCGATGTCGTCGTCCCGCCAGGCGCCGACAAGCACTCGCTCCGAGCTGGCCGCGACGGCCCATCCGAAGTGGTCGAAGGCCGCACCGTCGGATGGCGCCAACTTCTCCTCCTGGACCCAAGCGGCCCCGTTCCACCGATAGACGTAGGCGGCGCCCGAGTTCTCGCCGTGAACGTCGCAGTAGAACGCCCCGATCACGGCAACATCGCCGCTCACGCCCACGGCGTGTCCGAAGATGTCGTCCGTGGTCCCGTCCGCGGCCTCGAGCTTCTGCTCCAGCACCCAAGTGGATCCGTCCCAACGGAAGGCGTACGCCGCGCCGGCATTGGTGCCCTGGTCGTCGTCCATCCACGAGCCGACGACGGCGACATCGCCATCCAAGGCCACGGCCACTCCGAACTGGTCGCCGTACGAGAGGTCCGCCGGCGCGAGCTTCTGCTCCTCGACCCACGCGCTTCCGTTCCATCGGTAGACGAACGTCGCGCCGGCGTTCGTGCCCTGCTGATCGTCGTAGATCGCACCGACCGCCACGACGTCGCCGCTCGCCGCCGCGGAGACGCCGAACCACGCGCCGTCGGCGGCATCGGCGGGAACGAGCTTCTGCTCCTCGATCCAGGCGCTTCCGTTCCAGCGGAAGACGTAGGCGCAGCCCGACTCGATCCCGCTGTCCTCGCCATAGATCGCGCCCGCCACCAGGACGTCGCCACTCACGCCAACCGAGTATCCGAATCGATCGTCCATCGCGCTCGGCTCGGACCGGAGCTTCTGCTCCTCGATCCACGCCGCGCCGTTCCACCGGAAGACGTAGACGGATCCGGAGAAGGGGCCGTTGTCGTTGTCGTAGGGCACGCCGATCACCGCGACGTCTCCGCTGACGGCGACCGCGAAGCCGAAGAAGTCGCCCGCGTGCCCGTCGGCCGGAACGAGCTTCTGCTCCTCGGTCCAGGCGCTTCCGTTCCAGCGGTACGCGTAGGCGCAACCGGAATCGGTGCTGAGCGCATCGGCCCGCTCGGCGCCGACGATGGCGACGTTGCCGCTCGTGGCCACGGCGCCGCCGAACCGGTCGTCGGCGGCTCCGTCCGCGGCGAGGAGCTTGGCGGACGGGTCGGGCGGTCCGCCCGAGGCGACGGACGTCCAAACCGAACAGACAACCACCGCGACCGGCAGCAGGCCGCGCACAACCTCCGTAGCGTTCATGGATGTTCCTCCCGACGCGGCTCCGCTGGCCGCAATCAACCTTGAATTGCATCAATGCGGAACACCCGCGTCAAGACCGGCGGCAACGGTCGGTTCGGAACGCGACCGGGATCTATCCCGTCCAGTCCGCCAGCAGGTTGCCCAGATCCGCGCCGTCCACGACGCCGTCGCCGTTGAGGTCGCCGGGCCCGGGCGTGCCCCAGGCGCCCAGCAGGATCCCGAGGTCGGCGCCGTTGACCAGGCCGTCGCCGTCGAGGTCGCTCGAAGGCGGCAGGATCACCTGCTGCACCCAGGTGCGCCAGTTGTTGGAGCTGACCGCGTACTCGTGGTTGGCCCAGAACGTGCCCGCCGAACCCTCGTCGGGCCGAACGGCGGCGTAGTCGCCCCAACGGTTCGCCTCGGTGTAGGGGCCGCTGTTCGACTTCACGATCTCCATGGGCCCGAACGATCCGGGCGGATCCGTCGCCTTCCGGGTGGCGACGGCCATCTGGATGTACTCCGTGGGCGAACTCGCCGCGAAGGTCATCACCGCGTTGTTCTCCCCATCGACGCCGATCGCCGAGAAGAACGTCCGCCACGTTCCGCCCGGATCGATGGTGCCCGACTGCGCGAGCATCGGCAGGTTGCCCGAATCCGGCCAACCGTTCAGGGCGACCTGGTACCACCGCGCGAGGACCCGCGACACGCCGACATGGTGCGTCGCCCAGATGGATCCGTTGCGGTTGGCGCTGCTCCAGAACCGCGCGTCGAACGTCTCCGGCCTGACGGAGGTTCCCTTCTGCGGCGGATCCTCGGGCTTGGTGTACGCGGGAACCGTCACCAGGGCGGTCGAGAGGTTCGGCGTTCCGAGCGGATCGTTGATGGCGACGAGGGTGACGCTGCTGTTCGACGCCGCCTCCTTGTGCTCGATCAGCACGACCCGCGGCGAGTCGGGGAACGTCACGGGCGGCAGCCCGGCGCTCTGGTTCGTGGTGATGTAGTTGAGCGACTTCGAGATCGCCGGCGGACTGCCGGCGAGGAGGGACGCCTTGTCCCAGATGAGGATCTGGTAGTTGCCGAGCGACCCGTCGCCGGTGACGTACACGGCATTCGCGTCGACGCCGATGTTGGGGGAATCGAAGATGGATCCGGCCACCGAGGTCGTGTCGAACCGGTACTTGAACCAGGTGCCGTTGGGATCGCTGTCGTCGCTGACGGCGACCAGCGCGTAGGAGTGCGAGCCGCCCGGCGGAGCGTTCCCCTCCGAGGCAACCGCCCAGAAGCGGTCGCTGAGCGGGTCGTAGATCACTTCGGGATCGAACACGAAGTTCGACGCGCCGACCGATCCCCAGAATCCTCCGGCGCCCTCGATCGGCATCGTGAACGACTGCGCGCCGCTCTTGTCGAAGAACGAGATCCGGCCGTTGGTGATCGCGACGATGTGGCCGGGGCCAACCGCCATCTGAACGTCGGGAGGCGTCCACCCCGTGTCGAGGATCGCGTCGAACCCGATCCCCGCGTCGTCGATCCGGATCTCGCGCACGCCGTGGTCCGCGCCGCGCGGATCGAAGACGGGGGGGACGTGGGGGGCAGCGACCGCTCCGTCGGCGATCTCCGACGCTGGTCTGGCCGCCGCGGGATCGATGCCTTGGCGCCGGCCCGCGAGGTCGAACGGACGGGCGGATACGAGCGTGGCGTTGGCGCTCGAACGGTCGCCGGCGTCGGCGTCGCCGCTCCACGCGATGGCGAGCCGGTCGCCAAGGTCCGCGATCCGTCGGGTTCCGCAGGCTGCTCGAAGCGCTTGTTCGTGGGGGAGCCCGGCGGTCAGCAGGGCGGCTGGCCCGCGCGGGGCCCCTTCGACTCCGTAGCGCCGCAGC
>JAGQOG010000280.1 GCA_020427695.1 Phycisphaerales bacterium | reverse complement strand
CGTCTCGGGTCGCGGGTCGGGGGGTCGGGGGGCCACGATGCAATCCACATCCCAGCATCGGTTGCCGGCCGTCGGATCCGAAGGTCGCCAGTTGTATTGGACAATCCGACAGATGGTGTTAGATTATCTAAATGCACATTGCCCGCCACCTCAGGGAGCCCCTCCAGGCCGCCCTCAAGGACACCCCCGTCGTCGTCCTGCATGGCGCACGGCAGGTTGGGAAGTCCACGCTTGCCCAAAGCCTGGTCGAGGAAGGCCTCCTCGCGGCCTACCGAACACTCGATGACGCCACGGTTCTGACCGCTGCCGTGCGCGATCCGGAGGGCTTCGTGCGAGCGATGATCGAGCCGACGGTCATCGACGAGGTGCAGCGTGCTCCAGCATTGTTGCGAGCGATCAAGTCCGAGATCGACCGGGATCGTCGACCTGGCCGGTTCCTACTCACCGGCTCGTCGGATGCGATGTTCGTTCCGGAGGTCGCCGATGCGCTGGCTGGCCGGATGGAAGTGCTTCTCCTCTCGCCGTTCACCCAAGGCGAGATGGCCGGTGTTCGGGAGGAGCTTGTCGATGTGCTCTTCGGCGAGGGCCCAAGTCCGACCGCGATCGCGTCGCTCGAGTGCGAGTCGCTCTCGCGCGAAGCGCTGGGCCGACGCATGCTGACGGGCGGCTATCCGGAGATCCTCCGGCGCCGTGATCCCGGACGCCGCGATGCATGGTTCGGTTCGTACTTGACAAGCGTCATCCAGCGAGACGTTCGCAGCATCGCGGACATCGAGGGCATCGCCGACCTGCCTCGGCTTCTCTCCATCCTCGCAGGTCAGCATGGGGGACTGCTCAACATGGCTGAGCTGTCCCGCGAGATCGGGTTCTCGATGCCAACCGTGAAGCGCTACCTTGGCTTGCTTCGTGCCACCCATCTCTACCAACCGATCCCCGCGTGGGCCGGCAGCACGCGAAAGCGACTCATCAAGTCCGAACGCGTGCTTCTCAACGACTCCGGACTGCTGGCGTGGCTGCTTGGGCGGGGCGATGGCGACGCGTTCTTGGCGGGACCCAACTTCGGGAAGCTGCTCGAGGGATTCGTGGTTCAGGAGTTCCGTCGCCAACTCGAATGGAGTCGAACGAAGCCCGTGGCCTACTACTACCGCACCGCCGCCGGTCGGGAGGTCGATCTGGTTCTCGAGGCGCGAGGCGGGGCAGTGGTGGGCGTCGAGGTGAAGTCTGCGACCACCATTCGCCCGGCGGATTTGAGGGGACTGGAGGACCTTCGAGAGACGGCAGGACCACGATTTCGGGCCGGCGTCGTGGTTCACCCGGGACACGACATCGTTCCGATGGGGGAGCATCTCTGGGCGTTCCCTGTATCGGCGTTGTGGGGGCGTTCGAAGCACAAGCGATGATGACAACGCTCCGGCATCCACAACGCATCGACGTCGTGGCCGCAACCGCCTCTCCGCGCGAGTCGGGATCGGTCGGGCTCGTTTCGCCGACCTGTCGAAGCGTACCTCGTCGCTACGCGGACGCAGGTCGCCCGCGCGGGCTCTCCCGTCGCTCGAGCCACACGAACAAGCCGATCGCCACGAGGGCGAGACCCGCCACGAACCACCACGGCGAGGTGTGCGCGGCTTCCGCGAACGTGATCTTGCCGAAGTTGGCAAACGATCCAAACGTGCGCTGAACGACCGGGTACGCCTCGGCGTAGACGCCTGCGCCCACGATCGCGCCGGCGACGCCGACGGCGGCGTCGCGCGACCCCTGTCCGACGGCGGCCAGCGCGGTTCCGGGGCAGTAGCCCAGGAGGACCATGCCGACCCCGAACACGGCGCCGCCCACGGCGTTCATGCCAAGGTCCGCGGCCTTCACGCTCAAGCCGCCGATGAGCCCCGCCTGGAGCATGGCGTAGATGCCGATCGCGCCGACCACAATGGCGGTGAGCATCGTCTTCAGGACCGTGAAGTCCTTGAAGCGGAATTGGTTCACGATCACGTTGTACTGCGTGACGCCGCCCTTCTGGAGAAGGAATCCGAAGACGAGCCCCGTGAGCGCGCCGAGCAGGAGCGTCTTGGGATCGGCGAAGAAGTGCTCAAACACGGGTCACCTCCTTGCCGCCGCCGGAGCGGCCGGGCGCGAGTCCGAACAGGATCGCGGCGACGACCACGCCGCTCGCGAACATGCTCACGAAGAAGGTCCAGCTCGAGACCGCGAGTTGAAGTCCGCCGGAGATGCCGTGGCCGCTGGTGCAGCCGCCGGCCATGCGCGCGCCGAAGAGCAGGATGAACCCGCCCGCGAACGCCGTGGCGTAGCGCTTGGCGACCGACGGACCGAACCGTTCGGCCCACACGGACGGCACGCGCTCGGTTCGGAACGTCCCCCCGAGCCACGCCGCGAGGAAGGCCCCGGCCACGAGGGCGAAGTCCAGGGCCATCTGCCAGTCGAAGACCGGCTTGAAGCCGGTCGCTCCGGCCTTGGCCCCGTACTCCTTGACGAAGTACGCGTTGGCGGCGACGTGCTCCGGTGCAACCGCGCCCGCGATCGCACCTGCCGCACCGACGAACGAGGTGCTCGTGCCGAGCGCCTTCCCCATGAAGTAGAAGGTGGCCCAGCTCAGGACGCCGATTCCGGCGCCGACGAGATAGGGGGACCAGCGGGGCTTGCGACAGATGGAGAGCATGGCAGAGAAGCCTCCTGAAGAGGATGTGGAGCAGCCGACTGCCGAAAGCCGCAACCAATGGGCATCCGACTCCGGCCGTTGCGGACTGGTCCGGTGCCGATTGGAGGGGGCTCAAGGCGCCGAGGTTTCGAATGAGCGGTCGCAAGGCGACGCGTCGAGTGCCCCCGATGTCTTCAGGTCGAACCTGGCGCCCTTGAGCCCGCCTGGGTCGGCGCAGCTGACGAACCCGTCGCCACGCGGATCCACCGCGAAGGCAAGCGAGT
>JAGQOG010000279.1 GCA_020427695.1 Phycisphaerales bacterium | reverse complement strand
TGGGTCTGATGCTCGCCAACTGGGGCGGCAGCGGCGCCGGCGACCTGAACATGGACGGCGTCGTGGACGGATCGGATCTCGGTCTGCTGCTTGCCGCTTGGGGTTGATGTCCGCCTCGGGCGGAGATCGATTCGCACAACAGGACAGGGGGCGCCGTGGCCGCACGGCGCCCCCTGTTCTTCACTCGCGAAGGCGACGCTACGACCAGGCGGCGAGCAGGAGACCCAGGTCGGCCCCATCCACCACGCCGTTGTTGTCGAGATCGCCCGGGCCGGGCGTATTCCACGCCGCCAGGAGCAGCCCGAGGTCGGCGCCGTCGACAACGCCGTCGTTGTTCAGATCGGCCGGGTTGGGCGGCGGCGGGGGCGTGAACGTGATGGTCAAGCGCGGGCGGTTGGCCTCCAACTCGTCCTCGCGGGTCGAGAACTTCTTGACGGTCTGAAGTGCCGACTCGTTGCCAGTCAGGATCCACCCGAAGTTGGCCGTGCTGTTGTCCAGCCAGGACTGCACATCGAGAACCATCTGCGCCGTGCTGCCCCAGGTGTAGAAGTTCACGCCTCCAACCGTCTTGGTGGCCGAGACGACCGAAACGAAGTCTCCGCCCGGCGCATCCCAGAACTCCGTCGGATAGAACGTGTGCTGCCAGGTGGCGTCCCCCTCCTCCGCTGGCGCTCCCAAGCCACCGAACGCGAAGGAGTTCCCCTCGCCCCAATCGCGGGTCAGTCGCCGCAAGACCATCGTCTGGTTTCCGGAGTTGGTCCCGGCCATCCAGAGCTTGAGGGACGCCGCGGTGATCGTGGAGCCCGCGGGCACCGCGGACGCGATGTCGAACCGCATGACGGCACGTCGCAGCATGCCCTCGCCGTTCGGTCCAACCCGTCCCGCGAACATGTACGGGCCGATGCCGAGGCTGAGGTTCGTGAACTGGTCCTGGATCAGGGTGTTGTCGCGATCCGTGACGAGAACCACGGAGTCGCCGATGGCGACGCCTCCGGTCGTCAGGGCCGCGATCGCCGCCATGCAGACCGTGAGGGGATGGGACCTGCGCTGGCCGGCGACTGGCCGGCGGTGGTTCGTCGGTTGGGAAGTCATGGGTGTGGGTGCTGAGGACAGGAGAGAATGTACCCGCTGATGTTCTGGTTCGGCAGCGATTGCAGACGGATTCGTGGCGCGGGGGCGGACGGTTGCGGTCCGGGAACTCGGGGGCGGGGAGGCGGCGAGGCGGCGAGGCATCGAGGGTTGCGGAGCGTGGGGTTGGCTGCGCGCGATGATCGACGGACTGGATGGCCCTCGGCGCGGGTACGCGGTGGTACCGGTCCTGGGAGACGTCGTGGTGACAGGTGGGGGTCGGTCAGAGGACGGTCTGCGCTGGCTGGGGAAACGCGCTCGGCACCGACTGCCCGCAGACACGGGCAATCGGTGGCACACCTGTTGGGGGTGTCGCGGGACGGTCTGCGCCGGCTGGAGAAACGCGCGCTGCGCACTGGTACGCCGCACACCCGGCGTACCAGTGGCACCTGTTTTAGAACCCCTGGCTGAGGCGCTGTCGGAGCAGCTCGCGCAGGTTCAGTGCCGAGGGGTCGCTGTCGCCGCGCTGGATGGCGGTGTCCACCGCGAAGTAGGCGTTGGAGTCCTCCCCGAGGATCGTCTGCAGCGCGCCCACCATGAAGAAGCCGTCGAGCGACTGCTGTCGCAGGCCCGATCGCGACATCTCCTTGTAGTGCTCCACCAGCACCTCCAGGCGCACCCGCGAGGAGGGATCGATCGGAGCCGCCAGAATCGCCTCGGGGCGGATCGCCAACGCCCGTCGCATGGCGACGATCGCGGACCCGTCGGACCCGAGCATGCCGTTGGCCAACGCGTAGCCCACGAACGCCTCGGCGTCCTGCGGGTTGGCTTGGGCGAGCTGGGCGAAGGACGAAAGCGCATCCTGGTCATAGCCGGCCGCGAGCTGGCTCCACGCCTGTTCGGCGGTGGGCAATGGGGCGGGCGCCGCTTGCTCGTAGACGATCGTCGAAGCCGGATACGAGGTGTAGGCCACGGGCGGAGCGGGAAGGAAGTTCGGTCCCCACAGGAACGACGTGCTCCACGCACCCCATCCGAAGCACAACGACCAACCCGGAGCGCAAGTCGCCGGCCAGCAGAAGCTGGGACACCAGGGGTCGTACCAGCACGAGGGCCAGAACCACGGTCGACACCATCTCGATCGGCCGCACCAGGAGAAGCTGTTCCAGGGCGAACAGAACGGGGCCCAGCCGCCACACCAGTTGAAGCAGGACGGGAAGCACCACGCGTTGCAGCCGCCGCCGATCGAGATCGACAGGAAGAAGTTCGAGTTGTCGCACCACTGGGCGTCGAAGTAGGTGCCCGACACCGCAATGCCGCCGATCGCCACGCCCGGGTCGACCACCACGGCATTCGCGGGCGTCCCCGGCGCAACCGGCACCACCTCGTAGGCGGGGGGCAGCCGATCCAGCGCGCGGGCGTCGCGTGCAGAGGTGTAGAGCGATTGCTGATCCTGAAGCGCCGTGCGACGATCGGTGCGCGACGAGCTCAGGTTCGACATCGAATCGGCGAGCAACGGCCGCGACGGGTTGGTGCGAATCACCGAGCGGCCGCCTTCACGCACCAGTTCCGCCGGCGCGGTTCGGCTGCCCGCAGAACGACCGGTGCCCGAGCCGGCGGTGATGTTCCCGGTCGAGCCAAAGCTCGAGGGAATGCGCGGCGCGCTCAAGCGACCACCGGACGATCCCAACCCGCTGCCACTCGGGCGAACGGTGGGCACGCGGCCCGGAATCGACGGACGCTCACCGCCGAGCGAGGGGCGCTGGTTCGGCACGGACGGCCGCGCCGACGGCGGGAGCGCCGAGGGACGGGATGTTGGCGCTGTCGGCCGCGCGCTGGGAGTTGGCACGCTCGGTCGCGACGTCGGCGCCGAGGGCCGTGCCGTGGGCGCACTGGGGCGTGCGGTCGGAGGCGGTGCCGACGGTCGAGCCTGGGGAGCGCTCGGGCGGGCCGAGGGAGGAGCGGCGGGGCGCGAGGGAGACGAGGGTCGCGCGACGGGCGGCGCCGAGGGCCGCGCGGCGGGACGAGCCGCAGGTCGGGACACCGGG
>JAGQOG010000278.1 GCA_020427695.1 Phycisphaerales bacterium | reverse complement strand
CCGGGTGCCACGGCCATCCTGGCCGTGCGAGTGCGCCACGGTTCACCGCCCCCGGGTGCCACGGCCATCCTGGCCGTGCGAGTGCGCCACGGTTCACCGCCCCCGGGTGCCACGGCCATCCTGGCCGTGCGCTTGCTCCGCCGTTCACCGTCGCAGGGTACCCACGGCACCCGCGCCGGTCTGGATCCTCCACAGCGCCGCATAGATCCCGTCCCGCTCGACCAGTTCGTCGTGGGTGCCGCGTTCGACGACGCCGCCCTCGGACAGCACGTGGATGCAGTCGGCGTGGCGCACCGTGGAGAGGCGGTGGGCGATGACGATCACGGTGCGACCGACGGCCAGCCGCGCGAGCGAACGCTGGATCGCGGCCTCCGTTTCGTTGTCCACGGACGAGGTCGCCTCGTCCAGGACCAGGATCGGTGCGTCCTTGAGCACCGCCCGGGCCATCGCGATGCGCTGCCGCTGGCCGCCGGAGAGCTTCTGGCCGCGCTCGCCCACCAGGGTGTCGTAGCCGTGGGGGAGACGAACGACGAACTCGTGGGCTTCCGCGGCCAGCGCCGCTTCGATCACGCGCTCGAGCGGCACCGCGTCCACGGCCCGCAGAAGACCGTCTCCGAAGGGCGCGCCGGGTTCGTTCCTGGACTTCGGATCGTCCAGCGCGCCGATCAGTCCGTACGCGATGTTCTCGCGCACCGTGCCGTGGAACAGGAACACGTCCTGGCTGACGAGCGCCACCGCACGGCGCAGGTCGTCCATCCGAACGCTCCGGATGTCGCGACCGTCGATCGTGATGCGTCCCGATTCCTCGCACTCCCCGATGCCGCTCTCGTAGAAGCGCAGGAGGAGCTTGACGATCGTGCTCTTGCCGCTTCCCGTCATGCCCACGATCGCCGCGGTGGACGCCGCGGGGATGCGCAGATCGAGATTGCGCAGCACCGGGTGTCCGGCGTGGTAGGCGAAGGTGACGCGGTCGAAGACGATCTCCCCCCGCACCTGCCCCGTGGGCATCGGCGCCTCGCCGCTCACGACCGCCGGCTGCGTGTCCAGGAGGTCCAGGATCCGCCGCGTCGAGGCCATCGCCCGCTGGTAGAGATCGAGCACCTGTCCCAGTCGGGTGAACGGCCAAAGCAGGCGCTGGGTGAGGAACACCATGACGCTGTACGCGCCGACGGAGAGTCGCCCGTCGATTGTGAGCAAACCGCCCAGGAGGAGCGCCGAGAGGAAGCCGACGACGATCACCATCCTGATCAGCGGACTGAAGGCGGAGCTCAGGCGGATGGCGAGCCGGTTCGTCTGGCGGTAGCGCTCGCTCTCCCGGCCAATGCGCTCCGCCTCGAAGCGTTCCGCGGCGAAGCTCTTGATGGTCGCGATCCCGGAGATCGCGGTCGCCAGGTGGCCGCTGAGGGCCGCGTTCTGGTCGCGCACCGCGGCGTAGCGCGGAGCGATGCGCCGCTGGAACGCCAGCGATCCCCAGATCACGAACGGGACGGGAAGGATCGCCACCCAGGCCACCTGGGGGGAGAGCATGAAGAACGCGGCGCCGATCACCACGGCGGTGGTCGCGAGCTGGATCAGGTCGTTGGCCCCGCCGTCGAGAAAGCGCTCGAGCTGGTTGACGTCGTCGTTGAGCGTGGCGAGGAGGACGCCCGTGCTCCGATCCTCGAACCGCGCCATCTCGAGGGTCTGCACATGAGCGAAGGCGTCGAGTCGCAGCTCATGCTGGAGCGACTGGGCGAGGTTGCGCCAGTCGATGGCCTGGACGTACTCGAACAGGGACTCGAGCGTCCAGATCACGATCGTGGCCGCCGCGAGCGCCAGGAGCTGCCAGCGCGGCTGGACGACGCCGAGCGAGGCGAGGAGCGAGTGCTCCTTCTGGACCACCACATCGACCGCCGCGCCGATCAGGAACGGAGGCGCCAGGTCGAAGATCTTGTTGAGCACGGACCAGGTCGATGCCACCGCCACCGTGCGGCGATGTGCCGAGGCGTAGCGCAGGAGCCGCCGGAGCGGATGAAGCGTGGCGGGCTCGGCGGCAGGTTCGGCGGCGGAGGCGGCGGGCATCGAATGCAGGGTAGCGGCAAGCGCCGCGGCGCCCGACCGACGCCTATCGGCACCCGCCCCACGCCGCCAGAAGCAAACCAAGGTCGGCGCCGTCGGTGGAGCCGCTGCCGTCGAGATCCCCGCCGGGCGTGCCCCATGCCGCCAGCAGGAGCCCGAGATCGGCGCCGTCCACGGTGCCGTTGCGATCGAGATCGCCGACGCACGGCGCGGCGACTTGGAACTCGTAGGCCCCCATGTCCACCAGCGGCGGCGTGCCCGAGCCGGTGTCCGCCGTGTCCGGATCGTCCACGAAGCGCGGCAGACCGTCGGCGTCAGTGGTCACGCCGGCGGGAACCAGCGCATTGCTGCCGGCGTCGATGCACGGGGAACCGGAGAGAAGATGGAGGTCGCCCATGGCCTGGTCGGCCAGGTTCGGATCGGTGGCGATGTTCCCGGTGCCGGCGAAGCCGTTCTGGACGCACGAGTAGGTGACGACGGTCGAGCCCGAGCCGATCTGCGCCACCTGTTGGATGGCTGCCTGCGACCCGCCCGGCCCGGTGTTCCCCCACACGACGCAGTTCGCGATGCTGGTGGTGCTCCCCGTGCTCAGGACACCGGCATAGTTCACGTTCGCATGGTTGCCCACGATCGTGCAGTTGCGGAGCTGCGGGACGGAGCTGCTGGCGACGTAGACGGCACCGCCGCCGCCGCTGCCGGTCGAGGTGTTGTCGAAGAAGACGCAGTTCCGCAGCTTGGGCTGGCAGTTGCCGAAGACCTCGACGCCGCCGGCGCGGGCCGCCGTGTTCCCGACGAAGAAGCAGTTGGTGAAGGTCGGGTTCGACACGTTGAAGATGTCGAACGCACCGCCGAATTGGCCGCCGAGGTTCTCCTCGAACGAGCAGTCGGTGAACGAAGGGCTGCTCTGTCGCACGTACACCGCGCCGCCGCCGAAGGTGCAGCGGTTGCCGACGAAGCGGCAGTTGCGGATGGTCGCGCTGCTGGCGGTGACCATCAGGGCGCCGCCGCCGCGGTCGTTGTCGCCGGTCATCGATCCGTTGGCGTTCCCTCCGACGATCGTGAAGCCGTCAAGCACCGCCGTCGCGTTCGCGCTTCCGCCCTTGACCACGTGGTAGCTGTTGTCGTTGACGAGGGGGTCGTTCTCCGCGAGGTCGCCGGAGAGCACCGTCTCGTTCGCAGTCCAGTCGCGCTCCTCGAGGACCGCCTCGCTTCCTTCGAATCCGCCGTAGACGGCCACCCCGGTCTTGAGCGTGAGCGAGATCGTGCGCGAGGACCCCGCCGTCGGCCGGTAGAGTCCGGCGGCAACCCAGATCTGGTCCCCGTTGTTGGACGCGGCCAAGGCGTTGGCGAGGGCATCCACGCCGACGAACGCGTTGTCCCAGGAGGTGCCGTCGTTGGCGCCGCCAACCAGCCCGGCATTGACGTGCAGAATGGCCGCGCCGCACGGAACGGCGAGCAGACCGGTGGCGGCAAGTCCGAGGAGCGAAGGGCCGAGGATGGAGGGGTGTCGCATGGAGGTGGTGGGGCAGGGAGGTGGATCGTGCGACCACGCGTCCGAAGTGGACTCGACGTGGACCAGGAGGCAGGCGAGCGCTGGGCCGGCGAGTGTAGTGGACCACGATTCGCTTCCGCCTCGCAGAACCGGTCGAATTGCCGCCGCCGAAACCGAGCAGGGGCGATAACCTCTGGTACGCCACGCCGCCGTCGGATCCGGGACGCGCCGGCGCCGCTCCGTCGTTGACAGCCGAACCACCGCTCGCGAGTCTCCATTCCATGCCCCTGTCTCACGCGTTTCGCCGACCTTCGACCGCCCTTTGCACGGTGGTCGTCCTGCTCGCCTCGATCGGCGCCGGTGTCGCGTCCCAGGCCGCCCCGCCCACAGCAAGTCCCGAGCAGATCAAGCGCTGGATCGAGCAGCTCGACTCCAGCGATCTCGCGACACGACATCAGGCGGCCGACGCGATCGTTGCCGTGGGCGAGCCGGCGCTGCCTCTTGTCGAGGAGGCGTTCGCCAGCGGACGGCTCAAGGCGATGGGCCAGCCCAAGATCGTCCTCATGGCCCTCCGATCGATGCGCGATGATCGCCTGTGGAGCGAGCGCCTGGCCGCGCTGGCGAGCGAAGGGATGCACACCGAGTTTCTCCTGAAGCGGAACGGCCGCGCCAGCGGAAAGGCGACGCTGTCGGTCGAGCGCCCCGATCCCAAGGAATCGATCGTCGAGTTCCGCCTGGAACTCGGCGTCGCCGGTCGTCCCGTCGAGGAGACGATCAC
Source organism: Phycisphaerales bacterium (assembly GCA_020427695.1). Taxonomy (GTDB): domain Bacteria; phylum Planctomycetota; class Phycisphaerae; order Phycisphaerales; family SM1A02; genus JAGQOG01. The sequence goes on along the minus strand of JAGQOG010000278.1, from coordinate 7,378 downwards.
CGCCACCCTGGCGCTGGACCGCACGCTCAGCCCGATCCGGTTGCGCAGCGAACGTCCCGCGGATGCGGCCGCCTCCACGCTCACGATCGCCGACAATCGCGCGGTGGGAACCGTCAAGGGCGAGGCGGTGGATCGCCCCGTCGGCAAGCCGTTGTCGCTCGACCTGGCGATCGGCCTGGTGGCCGCCGAGATGCCGTTGGAATCGGACGCCACGCTGGTCACGACCGTGCTCGCCTCGCGCGACGGCACCTGCAGCGGAACCGCCACGCTTCGTTGCATGGGGAAGGAGAACGTGCGGATCGGCGGCGAGTCGCTCCAAGCGTGGGTGTTCGAGCTGACCGGCGAGGGTTTCGACCGGCGACGGTACGTCGTGTCGGACGATCGACGCCTCTTGGCGGCGGAAGTGGACCGAACGCTCGCGTTCGAGGCGATGCGCCGGCCGGAAGGCCGCGGCGGTCGCGAGCCGCATGGCGGCGCCCGCCGTTCGAACTGAGACCGGGCCCTTCCGGGCACCGCCCCCGTGACCGGTAGAATGCTCGCTGACTCCAGGAGCCTCTTCGTGCCGCCCCCGTCCGATCCGAACCCGACCGCTGCCTCGTTCGACCTGCGCGGACTGCTCGACGGGCGGCGGGGCGAGGGTCTCGCGTTGATGCAGGCGCACATCAACCCCGTGTTCGCCAAGGTGCTCAAGACGATCGGATTCGATCGCACCTACGAGCGCGCGCTCGGTGCCCATGCGTGGGACGCCGAAGGCCGCGACTACCTCGACTTCCTCGGCGGCTATGCGGTCGTCAACATGGGGCGCAACCATCCGGTCATCCGTCGGGCGCTCGAGGACTACCTCGCCCTCGACGCGGCGTCGTGGATGCAGTTCGACGCGCCGCTCCTCGCGGGCGTGCTGGCCGAGGAGCTTGTGCGCCGCATGCCGAACCGGCTGGAGCGCGTCTTCTTCACGAACTCTGGAACGGAAGGCATCGAGTGCGCGATCAAGTTCGCGAAGTGCGCCACGCGCCGCCCGGCGGTGGTCTCCACGGTGCGCGGATTCCATGGATTGACCAACGGCGCCCTGGGACTCAATGGCGATGAGAGCTTTCGGCAGGGCTTCGGACCGTTCCTCCCGGGGTTTCGGCAGGTTCCGTTCAACGATCTCGAGTCGCTGGACCGCGAGTTGGCGCGGGGCGACGTGGCGGCGTTCGTGGTGGAGCCGATCCAAGGCAAGGGGGTGAACCTGCCGGAGCCCGGGTATCTCGCCGCGGCCGCCCGCCTGTGCCGGTCCCGCGGCGCGCTGTTCGTCGCCGACGAGGTGCAGACGGGCATCGGCCGCACGGGGTCCTTTCTGGCGATCGAGCAGGAGGGAGAGGTCGATCCCGACATGGTCGTCCTCTCCAAGGCCCTCTCCGGCGGATACGTGCCGGTGGGCGCGGTACTGGTGCGGCGCAACGTCTGGGAGCGCGTGTTCACCTCGATGGATCGCGCGATCGTGCATTCGTCCACGTTCCACATGGGCGGCTTGGCGATGACTGCGGGGCTCGCGGCCCTCCACGTGTTGGACGCGGAACGCCTGGCGGAGAACGCGCGACGGCGTGGCGAGCAGCTTCGGAAGGGACTGTTGGCCATGCAGCCGCGCTTCGAGTTCCTGCGCGCGGTGCGCCAGCGAGGGCTCATGATCGCGATCGAACTCGGTCCGCCGCGTTCGCTTCGTCTGCGGGCCGCCTGGAGCATGGTGCAGGCCATGGATCGCAATCTCTTCGCCCAGGCGGTGGTGATGCCCTTGATGGACGATCACCGGATCATCACCCAGGTGGCGGGGCACCAGCTTCCGGTCGTCAAGCTCATCCCGCCCCTGGTGATCGACGAGGCCGATGTGCAGCGCTTCCTGGCGGCGTTCGAGCAGGTCATGGTGGGGCTGCACCGCTTCCCGGGACCGGTGTGGGACGTGCTGCGGCGCCTCGGTCGGAACGTGATCGCACGCGACAGCGCGGCGGGGAACGGATCGTCCGCGGCGGCGGCTCCGCTGGCCGCCGGCACTTCGCCGTGACCGCGGCGCCATCGCACGCGCCGCCGCCCGTTCCGCCGCCCGTTCAATAGAATCACGGGATGCGCCGCACCCAGCGCCTCGAATGTCCCTTCCAGACCGACGTCCGCTGCTCCGGCGAGCGCGTCGATGTCGTGCGGCGGCATGCGGGACCATCCGATGGCTGAGCGAGGAGACCCGTTCAAAGTCATCGCACTCCGCCGCGGGGTCGTGGCGCTCATCTCGTTCCTCGCGGTTCGCCACCCGCTGGCGGTGCTTCTGGTCGCGGCGGTGCTCGCGGCGCTCGGTGCGTGGCTGGGCCTGACCCGCGTCGTGCTCGACGCCGATACCAACAACCTGATCGCGTCCGACCGGCCGTTCATGCGGCGGTACCGGTCGTTCCTCGAGGAGTTCGGCGACCTCGAGTACATCTACGTCGCCGTGCAGGACCGGGCGGATCCGCCGGATCCGGCGGCGGCGAAGGCTTGCGTGGACGACCTGGTGAATCGCCTGCGCGACATCCGCGAGTTGCCCGGCCTGTCGGGCTGGATCAGCCCCGAGGAACAGCGGCGCATCGCCGTTCGCGCCATGCCCGAGGACGAACTGCGTGGGCTCGCCATGGCCGGCGCGGGCGTGGGACGGCTCGCCGAGGGAACCGACGGACGGACGGCGGTGGCCACCGCCAATCGGCTGTTGACCCGGGCGGCGGCCCTTGCGGGTCCGACCCGCGCCGAACGCGAGCGCGACGGTGCCGCCGGGGTGCTGCTCCTGCGAAGCGCGGCCGCCGGCGCCGCGGGAACGGCCACCGCGTCCGAGATGAGGTCGTTGCGGGACGACGGCCTGCAGCGCGAGTACCTCGTTTCGTCGTCCGGGCGCATGTACTTCGTGCAGATCCTGCCCGTCAAGGACTACGGCACGCTCACGGCGATCGAGGGACCCTTGGAGCGCATCCGCGCGGTCATCGACGAGGTCCGTCCGCGCCATCCGACCGTCGAGATCGGCCTGACCGGCAAGCCGGTGCTTCAGGCGGACGAGCTGCGCTCCACGCAGCAGGACATGATGCGTTCCACGGCCGGCGGATTCCTGCTGGTCTCGGTGCTGTTCATGTTCTTCGCGCACGGGGTGCGCCGCCCGCTGTTCGCCGCGATCGCGTTCCTGATGGCGTTCGGCTGGACCTACGGCTTCGCGGCCCTCGCGGTGGGACGACTGAACCTCCTCAGCATGGTGTTCATGCTGGTGCTGGTCGGGGTCGGTCTCGACTACGGCGTCATCCTGCTGGGACGGTACATGGAGCTTCGCCGCGGGCGTTCCACGCCCGATGCCGTTCGGCTCACGATCGACGTGACGCTTCCGGGGAACTTCACGGGAGCCACGACCTCCGCCGCCGTGTTCTTCGCGGCGCTTCTGACCGACTTCCAGGGCTTGCGCGAGCTGGGCTTGATCGCCGGCGTGGGACTGCTGCTCTGCATGATCGCCATGTCCGTGGTGTTGCCGGCCCTGCTCGTGCAGGCGGCGATCCTTCGCAAGCACGCGCCGGTGCGGCTGCCTCCGGCGACCGGCGACCGGTTCCCGCGCTGGCTTCGGCTCCCCGCCCGCCATCCGTGGGCGACGTTGTTGGTGCTCTTCGCCACGAGCGCGGCGCTGGTCTCGGCGCCGGGCAAGGTCCGCTTCGAGAACAACCTCCTCAAGCTCCAGGCGGAAGGTCTCGACTCGGTGGATTGGGAGCACCGGATCCTCGAGGACTCGGTGTCGGCGAGTTGGTTCGGGGCGATCGTGGAGCCCGACATGGCCGCCATTCCGCCCGTGGTCGCGGCGGCGCGATCGAAGCCGGAAGTCGGGCGCGTGCTCAGCGTGCTGGATCTCGTGCGTCCGGACACGCCGGAACGGACGGCGCTGCGCGAGGCGCTGCAGACGGCGTCGAACGAGCCCGTCGAGGCGCAGGCGCCGGGAGCCGCCACGCTGGAGCGGCTGGTGTCGGAGGCGGCCCAGCGGCTGGAGTCCCTGGCGAACGCGGCGAAGCAGGAGGCGCCGAAGGAGGCCGCGTCGCTCGTCGAGTTGGCCGGCGACCTGCGGACGCTCGCCCATCGGCTGACGGAGGATCCCGCGGCGGCCACGGCCCAGGTCGATGCGGCGGTGACGGAGATCGGCCGGTCGTTCCGCGAGATGCTCAACGGCGACCGGCTGGAACTGCGGACGGCGCTGCCGGAGGCGCTGCGGGCCCAGCTCGTGTCGCCGGGCGGGCTCTATCTCGTGTCCATCTATCCGAGCCAGGACATCTGGGAGCTCGAGCCGATGCGGGCCTTCATCGATGCGCTGGTGGCGATCGATCCCCGCGCGACGGGCGTTCCCTTCACGGTGTACGAGTCGGCGAGCGAGATGCGGGCGTCTTTCCGATTCATGGCCCTGGCGTCGCTGGTCGCGGTGGCGGTCCTGGTGTTCCTGGACTTCCGGAGCGTCTCCGATCTCTTCATGGCGCTGGTCGTGCTGGGCATCGGCATGCTGTGGACCTTCGAGGTCATGGGACTCTTCGACGTCTCGTTGAACCTGGCGAACTTCTTCGGCGTGCCCATCCTGCTCGGCATTGCGGTGGACAGCAGCGTGCACCTGCTCCATCGCTACCACCAGGGCGGGCCGGACCGGATCTGGCCCGTTGAGACCCGCCGCGCGGTGATGATGACCTCGGTGGTGACCACCATCGGCTTCGGATCGCTGGTGTTTGCTCACCATCGCGGTCTCCAGAGCCTCGGTTGGATCATGATCATCGGCAACCTCGCGTGCCTGGCGGGGTCGCTCCTGGTGCTTCCGGCGCTGCTCAAGGTGTTCGAGCGATGGCGCGGCGAACCGGTGGGACATCGCGAGATGACGAACGGCGGGGGGGCACGGTAGCCATGTGCGGCCGCTATGCCCTGAGCACGCCGATCGATGTCGTGGCCGCCGTGCTCGGCGCGGATCTGGACGGGGCCTCCGGCGCCGGGCTCTTCGGCCCGCGGTACAACATCGCACCAACGCAGCAGGCACCGGTGGTGCGGGTGGTGGACGGCCGTCGCGTGCTCGGGCTTCTGCACTGGGGCCTCGTTCCGTCGTGGGCGAAGGACCGCTCGATCGGCAACCGGATGATCAACGCCCGCTCCGAGTCGGTTGCGGAGAAGCCCGCATTCCGCGCCGCCCTGCGCCGACGTCGCTGCCTGGTGCCGGCGGACGGCTTCTACGAGTGGCAGCGCCTGGGCGAGGGCACGCGGGCCCCCAAGCAGCCGTGGTTCATCCATGCCGCCGGCGACGGCCTCCTCGCCATGGCCGGACTGTGGGAGCGCTGGAAGGAGCCGGGCGGCGAGACGCTCGACTCGTTCACGATCCTCACCACCGAGGCCAACGCGCTCATGCGCCCGTTGCACGATCGGATGCCGGTGCTGCTGGCGCCCGAGGCCTACGAGCGCTGGCTGGATCCCGCGCAGCAGGAATCGGCCGATGCGACGGCGCTCCTGGTTCCCGCGCCGGAGAAGGTGCTCGCGGCGCACAAGGTGTCGACGCACGTGAACAGCCCGCGGAACGACGACAGCGCCTGCTGCGCACGCGAAGGCTAGCGGCGCGGGCTGCGCACGCGAAGGCCAGCAGCGCGTGCTGCGCACGCGGAGGCGAAGGAGAGGCGGCGGTGGCTGCCTCGCTGTTTCGCCCGTCGACCCGGCGGCGCCGGGATCGCGGACGGTCGTTGTGATCCAATTCGCTGGCGGGTCGGCCCGCCTTCAAGCGGCGGGCACCTGCCCGCCGTCCTTTGCGACAGCGTGCGAAGCACGCGCCGGTCTCGCCCTTTCTTCAGCAATTTCCGCCCCTTCCCCTTGACGGTCCGCTCCCGTACCTTACCCTAACAAAACCCGATCAAACACATCGGGCGGAGTCATGGGGATCGAATGGGTGCACGCGCGAACATTGATCTTCCGCAGGATCTTGAGCGGGAATGGGGGGGCGTCCGGAGGGGGCGCCCGTCCGTTCCGCCTGATCCGGTGAGGCCTGAGCCGGTGCGGCCTGATGGGGGCAAGCCCAATCCCGGGAGGTCCACGTGTGAGGCGACGTCGCGTGTGTTGGGCGGCCCTCGCGAGGCCGCTGATCGGCAGGCGCGACGGCGCTTGCTCGAGGCGTCGCTGGCCGGACTGGAGCGTCGTCACGGGTCGTCTTCGGCGACGGCACCTCGGCTGCGCACCGGCTGGCCGGCGATCGACGATGCGCTGGGTGGAGGCCTGGTGCTCCACGGTGTGCACGAGTGGTTCGGGATCGCTTCCGACGGCGAGACGCGTTCCTTCGCCGCACCGGGTCGCCGACGCGGTTGTCAATGGCTGCCGCCGCTGTCTGTGCTGGTTCATCTGGCGTGGCAAGCTGTCGATGGCGCCGGTGCCACGGATCCCGATGGCGACTCCGATGGCGACTCCGATGGCGGCGATAGCCGGCGGACCGCGGAGCGGATGGGGCCAGCGATGCCAGCGAAGGTGGTCCTCTGGATCGGGCGGGCGTGCTGGCCAGGGATGCGGTCGATGACGCGTCCGCGCGTCATCCCTGTTCCTGTTCCTGTTCCCCGTCGCGACAGCGACCGCCACATCGACATGCAGGATCGCACCCTGCTGAACCGCTCACTTCTTCTGGATGCACACGACGCGTCCGAGCGCCTCTGGGCGATCGATCTGGGACTGCGCTGTCCGGCGGTCGCGGCGGTGATCGCCGACGCCAGCGGCTTCGACATGGGCGCCACGCGGCGGCTTCAGTTGGCGGCGGAGGCGGGTGGGGCGCTGGCCATTCTGGCACGTCCGCCGTGGGAGTTGTCGCGCCTGTCCGCCGCCTCGACGCGGTGGCGCGTGACAGCGGTCCGAGCGCCAGCGGCGGCGCCGCTGGAGGGACGCGCGACGTGTCTTGCCTCGGCGCCCGGCACCGCGTTCGCCATCGATCCATGCGGCGCGCATCTTCCGAGCAAAGCCGAGATGGCCATTCCACCGCCATCGGTTCCGACCATGACGCCAACGTCCTTTCGAGTGGATCTCCTTCGCTGCAAGGGAGTGCGGCCATCGGAATCGGGCAGCGGATCGGACGGCACCACGGACTTCGGTTCCGTCTCGCCGGACGGTGTCCGCTGCGCCTTGTTGGAGCGCGACGATGCGACGGGTGGTCTCCGTGCATGTGCCCCTGTGGCCGATCGACCGCATTCGGCGGCGATGGTCTCCCAACCCCAACGCCCTCGCCGATGGCCAGGCGAGACGTCGAGTCGGCGGGAAGACCCGTGCCACGACGCATCGTTCTCCCCAATCCGCTCCCACGGCGGCCCCCACGCCGACCCCCACGCCGACCCCCGCGCCGACCCCCATGCAAAGGGGGACAGGAGGG
>JAGQOG010000277.1 GCA_020427695.1 Phycisphaerales bacterium | reverse complement strand
GCGGTGGAGGTCGACGTGGAGCGAGGCATCGTGGTTGGGACGCTTCCCGCTGGCCTCGGACTCGATACGCCGCGCACCCTTCGCCTCTTGCCGACCAAGATCATCTGGCCGGGCTTCATGGCCGATTGGGCGCTCTATGCGTTCACGCTGTTCGGCGTCATCGCCCTTCCCGGGGCCGCGAGGCGCGGGTGGCGCATGCGCCGCGGCAGGTGCGCCATGTGCGGGTACGACCTGCGCCGCGAACTCTCTGCGGGCTGCCCCGAGTGTGGATGGACTCGCGGGGGCGCTGAGGGGAGGACGCCGTCGTCAACCCTGTCGCAGGATGCTGCCGGCCGGGTCGAGTCTCGGCGTTGATCGGACCGGATGCGATCGCAGCGCTTGCCTGGATCGGCGCACACCGATACGTGGGCCGCCGATCGATCACGAATGTCCGCTTGGGCGGCGACCCGTCCGCTCTTCGGGGGCCCACGAATCGCGAGCGTCTCGCGAAGGCCGCTGATCCAGTTGATCGCTCGTGCTCACGAGCCCGGTTGCGAACCGTCACCGTCGCCAAGCCGCGCCAGCAGCCACGCCTGCGCGGCGCGCCAGTCGCGCTCCACCGTCGCGTGACCCACGCCGAGGACCTCCGACGTCTCCTCGATCGAAAGGCCCGCGAAGATGCGGAGCTCGACGACGCGGGCGGCGCGGGGATCCGCGCCGGCCAACTCGTTGAGGGCCTCGTCGAGCGCGAGCAGTTCGATCGGATCCGCGTCGGTGGCCCGGACATCCAGGTCCATCGCGGCGAGGGAGTGGTGGGCTCGGCCCCCGCCCCGCTTCTCGGCCTTCCTTCTTCGTGCAGACTCGATCAGGATCTGCCTCATCGCCCGCGCGGCGATGGCGTAGAAGTGGCCACGATCCTGATACGACGCTCGGCTCTGGTCCACCAGGCGCATGTACGCCTCGTGGACGAGGGCCGTGGGTACGAGCGTGTGATCGCGGCGCTCGCGGCGCAACCGCCCTGCCGCCATCCGGCGGAGCTGGTCGTACACGAGCGGCAGGAGATCGCCCCATGCCTGCGGCGTCGCCTCGGCGGCAAGCTCGCCCAGCCTCGAAGTGATGTCGTCGGGAAGGTCGGACATGTCGGCGGGCGATCCGGAATTCCGCAAAGTCGATGAGGGAGTTGCCGCCCCGGCGTCGCCTTGCGTCTCGAACCGACGCGTTCGGGTCGCCGCTCCCGGCGGCCCCCCGCCGGCGCGACCGCGATGGTAGCGAGACCCCGCACCGGGCTCAATGCCGTTCCCTGCGCGGGGGAAGCGACTCGTCGGTCGATCGGCGCTGCGCAGCGTGCACGGCGCCTCGCACCTCGAATCGATGCCTTGGCATTGGGAGGTTTGCAGTGAAGAGACATCACGGACTTCGACGAACGTTCGCGGCGCTGCTCGCTGCGGGACTGGCCTTCGGCGCCCGCGTGCAGGCGGGGGACATCGGCACGGCGATCACCTACCAGGGGCGGCTCGCGGATTCGGACGGACCGGCGCAGGGCCCGCTCGACCTGACGTTTCGTCTCTTCGACTCCGAAGTCGGCGGCATCGCCGTCGCACCGGAGCTGCACCTTCTCGATTTCGCCGAGTTCGGCCCCTCCGGCGAGTTCACGGTGGACCTGGACTTCGGCGACAACGTCTTCATCGGAGCGCCGCGCTGGCTGGAGATCGCGATCGAGGGTACGACGCTTGCGCCGCGACAACCGGTTCGGCCTGCCCCTTTCGCGCTCTTCGCGCTCGACGGCAACGAGGGCCCAGTAGGGCCGGCTGGTCCGGCGGGGCCCCAGGGAGTCGCTGGTCCGGCGGGACCGACGGGCGCCACCGGTCCGCAGGGCGCCCAAGGACCGCCGGGGGTGCAAGGAACAGCAGGCCCCCAGGGACCCGCTGGCCTGACGGGTCCCCAGGGGCCGGAAGGTCCTCAAGGCCCCGAAGGACCGCAGGGCGACTCGTTCTGGTCGCTGGCGGGCAGCTCGGTCTACTACAACGGGGGAAATGTGGGCATCGGGACGTCGAATCCGACCTCGACACTGCACGTCGTGGGTCCGGTCAAGAGCACCGGACCGCTCGCCGGCGTCGAGGCCCGCAACCCCAACAACGAAGCAGCGTCCGTCAGCCTGAGCTGGCTGGGCGACGTCGCCCGCCTTCGCTACGGCGGAAGCGGCACCGGCTCGCAGAACGGACTGAGCATCCAGCGGCAGAACGACGTCGAGCTGCTTCGACTGCTCAACAATGGGAATCTCGGGGTGGGCGTCAGCGCGCCGACCGCACGGCTGCACGTCGTGGAGGGAACGGCCGGAACTGGCGTGTCGCTGCCGGGATTGCGTGTCTTCCAGAACCCGACGAGCCCGAACGTGGTTGGAGGAGCATCAGTCAACTCGGCCTCCGGGAATATCGTCGGAGCCACCGTCGGCGGTGGTGGAGACGCGTCGCTGGGCGTCAATTCGGTCCTCGCCAGCTACGGCACCGTGGGCGGTGGGCGCAAGAACGTCGTGGACTTTCTGGTGTCGCCGACCGACCCGACCGACTGGGGTTCGACGGTCGCCGGCGGCCAAGGAAACGTCGCGTCCTCCGCAGGCACCGTGGGCGGCGGCTGGAACAACATCGCGACGGGCGGCACGATCGCCGGTGGGAAGAGCAACGAAGCCGAGTTCCTCGCGTCCGTTGGCGGTGGCTTGAACAACGAGGCCAGCGGCACCTACTCCACGGTGGCGGGAGGGCAACTCAACACTGCATCCGGCCTCCAGGCCGCGATCGGCGGCGGGAACGCGAATCAGGCCACCGGCGACTTCTCGACCGTCGCCGGCGGGAGCATCTGCCGTGCCGGCGGCGCCTACTCCTTCGCTGCAGGTCGTCGTGCCAAGGCCGACAACACTGGCGCCTTCGTCTGGGCGGACTCGCAGTTCGAGGATTTCGTGTCCAGCGGATCGAACCAGTTCCTGATCCGGGCAGCAGGCGGAGTCGGCATCGGCACCAACAGCCCCGCCAACGAGTTGACCGTCGCTGGCGACGTGGACATCAGTGACCGCCTCGCGGTCGGAACCACCTCGGCCGACGCCCGACTGCTGGTGCGCAGCGTTCCCGGCGAGGATGCCTTTCGCGTCCGGATCGACGGCAGCACCAAGGTCATCGTCCGCGAAAACGGGGGAGTCGGCATCGGCTCGAACTACACGGTCGTGCCCGCAAACGGCCTGCGCGTCGCCGGGAACCTCGGCATCGCCGGCGCCGATCCCGCAGGATTCGCACTCGCCGTCGATGGAACGGCCGTGAAGCCAGGGGGCGGCCTCTGGGGAGTCTTCTCCGATCGTCGGCTCAAGCACGACATCGAACCGCTCGCGCCGGGCGTCCTCGACCGGTTCCTGTCGCTGCGAGGACGCACCTTCGAGTACACGCCAGAAGCGGTCGAGCGCGGCATGGCCGAGCCGGGTCGGCAAACCGGCATGGTCGCCCAGGAGGTGCAAGAGGTGTTCCCGGAGTGGGTCGAGCAGGCGGATGACGGGTACCTCCTCATCGCCGAGACCGGCACGACCGCCATCGTCGTCGAGGCGATGCGCGAGCTGCGCGACGAGAAGGACGCCGAGATCGCCGCGCTGCGTGGGGCGCTCGCCGCGCTCGAGGCGAGGCTTGCGGTGCTCGAGGCCGCGATGCGTGCCGCGCCTGCCGGCGGAGAGGCAGGTGCCCGATGACGCCGACAGTGATCGCGTGCGCGGCAACACTGGTCCTCGCAGCGCCCGGCGCCGCGTCGGATGCCACCTTCGTCCTCGAGTGGTCCACCATCGACGGGGGCGGCGGAACCTCCTCCGGAGGCGGCTTCATCCTCGACGGGACGCTCGGCCAACCCGACTGTGGTGTGGCGTCAGGGGGTTCGTTCGTGCTGAGCGGTGGGTTCTGGGGGCCGGAGTTGGTCACCATCGTTCCTTGCCCTGGCGACCTCGATGCCGACGGCAACGTCGGACCGATCGACCTCGGTCTGCTGCTCGCCGCATGGGCCGGCGACGGCGCAGCCGATCTCGACGCCGACGGCATCGTCGGCGCCGCCGATCTCGGACTGCTGCTCGCCGCGTGGGGCGAGTGTCCGGAGTTGCCGGACTAGGTTCCGGGCAACGCATCCTCCGGACTTCGAGCGAACGGGGTTGCGGCGCGATCCGGGGGCGCGTGCGGGGCGGGATGCCGGGGACAACCTGGCATCCCGCGTCCGCTTCGGTGTGCCGCACCCGCACCGGTCCGGCTCATCGCTATTCTGGCCCTCGACCCTTGCCCGCCGGCGGCCCGGTCGACAAGACGAGCAGTCCGGAGCACCGAATGACACCCGAGCGATGGCAGCACGTCCGTCAGGTCTACGAGCGCGTCGCTGCACTCGACGCTGGCGGGCGCGCCGCAACGCTCGAGGAGGCGTGCGAGGGCGACGCCGACCTCCGGGCCACCGTCTTGGCCATGCTCGCGGCCGAGGCGTCCGGGGCCGCGCTGGGAAGCGTCGTCGATCGTGCCGCGGCAGCGTGGTTCGATGAGTCCCCCGCCTCCGTCGAGGTGCTGCCCGACACGCCACCGGGCATCGCGCGGTACCGAATCGAAGAGCGGCTCGGCGAGGGCGGCATGGGTGTTGTGCACGCCGCCATCCGCAGCGACGGCCTGCTGCGGCGACGCTTCGCGGTCAAGGTGCTGCGTCGCGGGATGGACACGGAGACCTTCGTCCGTCGCTTCGCCGCAGAGCGAGCGGCGCTGGAACGGCTCGACCATCCGAGCATCGCGCGACTGTTCGACGCGGGCGCGTGCGAGGACGGCCGTCCCTACCTGGTGATGGAGCTCGTGGAGGGGATGCCGATCGACGCCTGGTGTCGGGGCAGGAATCCCGGACTTCGGACGCGCGTCGCGCTGATGGCCCAACTGTGCGATGCCGTCGCGTATGCCCACGGAAGGCTGGTGATCCATCGCGACATCAAGCCCAGCAACATTCTCGTCGATCGCTCCGATCGCCCGAAGCTCATGGACTTCGGCATCGCTCGCATTCTCGACGACGAGGCCGGAGCCACGGTCACCCGCACAACCGACCGGATCCTCACGCCGCGCTACGCGAGCCCCGAGCTGCTCCTGGGAGAGCCCGTCTCCGCCGCATCCGACGTCTACTCGCTGGGAGTCGTGCTCTACGAGCTCCTGACCGGCGCCTCGCCGTACGCGACGGGGGGCGGCACGCGTTCGGAGATCGAGCGCGCCGTTCGCGAGCAGACGCCCAGGCGACCAAGCGCCATGGCGGATGCGGCGATCGCCGCCGGCAACGCGGTCGCCATTCCGGGCAGGCTGCTGCGGGGCGATCTCGACACGATCGTGGCCCAGGCGATGCGGCCGGATCCGGAGCGGCGCTACCAGAGCGCGGCTGCCCTCGCCGCAGACCTGCGGGCGTACCTGGAGTCGCGGCCGATCGCGGCCCGGCCCGAATCCCTCCTCTACGAGCTGCGCAAGCTCGTTCATCGCCATCCGTGGCAGGCCGGTACCGCCGGCGTCGCGGTGGCGGGTCTGCTCGCCCTGACGGTGGTGGCACTGTCGATGGCGCGCCGGGCGACGAGCGCCGAAGTCGACGCCGAACGGGCGCTCGGCGAGGCACAGGCGCAAGCGGCCATCTCGCGCAACTTCGGCGCGTTCCTGACCGACGAGTTCCTGCTCCTGCTCGACCCGGCTCGGTCGATGGACGGGGCGATCACGCTCGAGGAGGCCGTGCTCCGTGCGGCCGATCGCGTGCGGGGACGATTCCCCGACGAGCCGCTCGCCGAGGCGCTGATCGAGCACACCTTCGGCGACGCATTCATCCAGCGCACGCTTCACGCGGAGGCGGAACCGCACCTGCGCCGCGCGTGGACGCTGCGCGAGATGGAGCTCGGCCCGGAGCACGGCGACACGCTCATCGCCAAGCGCGACCTCGCCAGCGCCCTCATGTTCCTCGGGCGCCAGGCCGAGGCGAAGACGCTCCTCGAGGAGGTGCTCGCGGTACAGCAACGGACGATCGGCGCCGATCACGGGCTCACGCTCCTGACGATGAGCGTCCTCGCGCGGGCGCTGAGCGAACTCGGCGAGGACGGGGAGGCGGAGCGGCTGTACCTCGTCGCGTACCAGGAGCGTCGCCGCGTGCTCGGTCCCCGCAACGGCAACACGATGAGCTCGATGAACCAGCTCGGCACGTTCTACACGCAGCGGAAGCGGTACGAGGAGGCGCTCCCCTACCTCGAAGACGCGGCCAGGCTTCGTCGCGAGGAGTACGGCGACGACCATCCCCGGACGCTCATCGCCCGGGCGAATCTCGCGACCGTGGAAGCTCGGATGGGCGAAACGGATCGTGCCGTCGCCGAGCTGCGCGCCGTCCGCGAGGTGCAGCTCCGCGTGCTTGGTGCCGGGCACGCCCACACGCTGCACGTGCTCGCGCAGATCGCCGAGCTCGAGCGCCGTCGCGGCGACTTCGCTGCCGCCATCCTGGCGCAACAGACGCATGCGGACGCGACAGCGGAGGCTCGCGGCGGGAGGTCGGTACCGGCGATCGAGTCGCGCCTCGCACTCGTCGAGCTGCTGCTCGACGCCGGGCGCAGGAACGAGGCGATCGAACAGATCGAGGCCGTGCGATCGGCCGCGTCGATCGCGTCGGCAGCCGGCGACCTGCCCGAATCGGTGACTGCGCGACTGGCGGCGCTCGCGATGCGCCTGGAATGACGCCAATCCGGGCTCGCGGTCGACTCGACGAACGACGCCCGTGGCGGCACGGGCGTGCACCGAGCGCCAGAGTCGCCAAAACGCGCGTGCATCTCGTGTTCCCGCTCTCTACACTCGTCACTGAGGGGTTGAGCCGCGCCGAGGGCGCCGGATCGGCCACGGGAGACCGGCGGAGAAGGCGGATGGCGACCGAGTACGACTGGACGCAGCTCACGGTCCACATGCACGACCGAACGCCCTTGTCGCGCGTGTTCGCCGCTTGGGCCACGCCCGCCGGGCTCGCGTCCTTCTTCGTGGGCTCGGCCCGAGCGATCGAACCGAGCGGAGTCGAGCGGGCACCAGACGAACACGTCCGGGCGGGCGATGCCCTTTGCATCCATCTGGCCACCAACTCCGCTCGCACCTCTCCAACGGAAGACACACGATGACACGAGACACCACGTTCTGGACCCGCTTCTGGATCGTCGCCACGCTCCTTCCCCTGGCCTTGGGAGTCGGCGCGGCGGCCAGGGCCGACGCGCTTGCACCACCCCCGTCCGACGAGAACCTCCGTCCCGTGATCGGCGTCTTCTGCCAGGACACCGACACCATCACCTCGTCGAGCACCATCGATCCGGAGGTGAAGGCCGAGCTGTCGGCGTACAAGTACCTGATCCCCGCAAGCTACGTGAACTGGATCGGCCAGGCCGGCGGACGCGTGCTGCCGATCCTGCTGGACCAGCCGCGGGAGTACTACGAGGAGGTCTTCGCCAAGACGAACGGGATCCTCTTCCCAGGCGGGAACCAGGGAATCGATCCGTCGGACATCTACACGGAGGAGGGCGAAACACTCTGGAACCTGGCGAAGGAGGCCAACGACAACGGCGACTACTACCCGATCTGGGGCACGTGCCTCGGCTTCGAGGAGCTCGCAGTGCTCGAGACCGAGAGCACCGACGTGATCAGTCTCGACGTCATGGCGACGAACCTGGCCCTGCCGCTCAAGCTCGTGCCGGGTGCGGGGAGCAGCCGGCTTCTCCACGGGTTGCCGCCGTCGGTCGTCAAGGCGCTTCGCACCCAGGCCATCACGTTCAACTCCCACGACCACGGCCTGCTGGTCAGCGAGTACCTGTCCAACCGCTCGCTGAACTCGTTCTTCCAGATGCTCTCGTTCAACCTGACGCCCGCCGGGCAGCCCTTCGTGAGCATGATGGAGGCGTGGAACTACCCGTTCTACGGCACGCAATGGCACCCGGAGAAGAACAACTTCGAGTGGAGCCAGAACGCCGACTACTCCAACATCCCCCACACGCCGCCCGCGATCGCCGCCTCGCAGGCGACCGCCAACTTCTTCCTGAGCGAAGCGAGGAAGTCGGGGCACGTCTTCCCCGAGGCGGAGCGCAACGAGCTGATCTACTCCGCCAAGGTCGTCTACACGGGGAAGGGCGATTGGATCTACGAGCAGACCTACGTGTTCTGCCCGGTGGGCGCGCCCGACTGCCCGGTGCCTTGAATCGGCGCGAAGGACCTCGCCATCCACGGCACCGACGTTGGCAACCTCCCCCATGATGTTGCGCAACCTGGCCTGGCGTGCACATCTCGTCATCGTTCTGGACGCAGCCGGCAATCGGCACGGCTGACGATCCGCGACGTCGCGACCGCGGCCCCCACGCTCGCCCCCCTTCCCTCGGAGCGCACGGCGACGGCCGGTCCCCTCCCCTCACGGATGGGACCGGCCGTCTGCACGTGCGGCGTGGAGATCCAGGCGTGGGCTCAGCAGGTGGTTCCCCAAGCGCTCAGCAGAACACCGAGATCGGCACCGTCGGTGATGCCGTCGCCGTTGAGGTCGGACGCTCCTGCGGCGCCCCAGTTGGCGAGCAGGATGCCGAGATCGGCGCCGTCCACCACACCATCACCACTCAGGTCGGCGGGGGTGCAGGCGGAGCAGGCGAGCGTCAGAATGCCCGTGCCGCTCTGGTTCGCAGCGCCACCCACGCGGATGCGGTAGCACGAGCCCGCCTCGACCGGAACCTCCAGGATGGAAGTGCCGAACGAACAGCCGGAGCCGAAGGGGGCGTTGTCGTTGCAGCCGATGGGGTCGCCGAAGCCGCAGAGCGGCCCGCAGTTCGGATACACCGCCACCTTGGTGTTGAACGACGCCTGGCTGCACGTGCTCACCACCAGCGTGCCGGTGCAGGTGGCCTCGTAGCGGAACCAGACATCCGGACCCGGATCCGCGAACTGGACGCAGCCGTCCTCGGGATCGCCCTCGGTGGCGCCGATCGTGGTGAAGAAGTTGTCGCCGTCCGCGAGCATGACCGTCTCCCACGCGGGACCGCAGCCGTCGTTGCCAAGCGGGCGGTAGAGTCGGGCTCGTCCGGCGTTGCCCGGATCGGCCGGGAAGTTGTCCGCGCCACGGCCACCGACGATGTAGTCGCCGCGCCCGTCGCCGTTCACGTCGCCCGCGGAGCCGACCGCACCACCCCAGAACTGGTCGGCGCCGAAGCCGTCGGGAGAGGTGAGCGTCGCCACGAGGACCTGCGGCTGCGCCGCGAACACGTAGGCGTGGTAGCCGGGCCAGCTCGGCGCACCGACGATGACGTCGCCCAGGCCGTCGCCGTCCACATCCCGCAGGCCGGCGACGGAGCGGCCGAACTGGCCGCTGTCGTCGATGTTGCTCGACGGCTCGATGAGCGTGATGCCGAGGCCGCCGCCCGTGCCGGAGAAGATGTAGGCGCGACCGGCGTTGAAGTAGTCCACGCCATCCAACTCGACGGTCTCGAACGGCGCACCGACGATCACGTCGCCGCCGCCGAACCCGCCGACGTCAGGAACGCCGGAGACACAGATTCCGAACTGTCCACCCGCCTCCGGATGGCCCGAGGCGAAGGTGAAGAGCAGAAGGTGCGTGGCGCCGCCGAACAGGTACGCGCGACCCGAATCGACGGGCGCCGCGCCCGGATCCTCGAACGGCGCACCAATGACGTACTCGCCACGGTTGTCGCTGTTGGTGTCGGGCACACCCGACACCGAGGCGCCGAACTGGCCGCCCACCTCACCGTTCGGGGAGACCTTCGTCGCGAGGATCGTGCCGGTGCCGCCCGAGACGACGTAGGCCCGACCCGCCTGGGTCATGCCGCTCACCGTCTCCTTGGGCGCGCCGATGATGTAGTCGCCCAGCCCGTCGAGGTTGAGGTCGTCGATGCCGGACACGGCCGCCCCGTAGCTCCCGCCGCCAACCGGGTTGCCGGAGTTGTGCGTGCGGATCAGCGCTCCGTTTGCACCGGAGAAGACGTAGGCGCGGCCTCCAGCGCCTTCGCCGGGCGCTCCGACGACGTAGTCGCCACGACCGTCGCCATTGAGGTCGGGCACACCGGTCACGGCCCAGCCGAAGTGGCCGTTCAGCGTGTCGCTGGGCGAACTGTTCACGCGGATGAGGTCGCCGGTCGCGCCCGAGTAGATGTAGATGCGACCGGCCTCCGAAAATCCGGCGGGGTTCTCGCCGGGGGCACCGACGATGACATCGTCGAGCCCGTCGCCGTCCAGGTCGGGAATGCCGGCCACGGCGTGACCGAAGTTGCCATCTTCGATTTCGTTGTTCGAGAGCAGCGTCAGCGTGTCGGCCGCCGCCGCTGCCGCGAGGGCGGGGACGAGGAGCGCCACGCACGCACGCGAGCGTGTGGCGCTGCCTCTTCGACGGTCAACAACACGGTTCGGATCCCAGTGCATGTCGATTCTCCTGGTGGGGACGGATTTGGGGGCATTGCGTTCGTTGCCGGCCGGGTCACGCCCGCCTTCGCGAATGGCGGCGGATGACATCTCGGCCGAAACATGAAGCGGAACACCGCCGCGGATCGCGCCACGAAGCAGGAGTTTTCCTGGCGGTCGCGTCGGTGGGCCCCCTCCGCCAGGAGCGGGAAGGCGGTGACGCCGGCGCCCGGAACGCACAGACGAAGCCACGGCACGCGAGCGCGTGACTCGTCGTTGCAGTCCTTCTCATCCTCGGCGCCAGTGCGGATCCCCGCCGACGGCGCCCGACCGATTCAGCCGTTCGGTCGCGCGTCCGTCGCCGGCCGATCGGGCGGCGCGGCGCTCCCCGATTCGGATCCGGACGCGGCGTCCAACGAGCGCACCCGAATGTTCCGAACCCGGACGGTCATCGGCGGCCCCTGGTGGACTTGGAGCGCGAAGATGCCCTCGGCGGAAAACTGGGGACCGTCGTCCTCCGCGAGCATGAACCGCTCGCCGTCGATCCAGTGCTCGAGGTGGCGGCCCTTCGCCACGACGCGATAGTGGTGCCAACCGCCGGTCGCGGGATCGCGGTCGATCTTCTCGAGGACGGCCTTGAGCTCCAGATCGGCGCGGGCCGGCTCCAATTCGCGCTTCGAGCCGTCCGGCTCGAGTCGCACCGCCTCGCCACGACCGACGGTGATGCCGCGGCCGTACGTCTCGTAGAGGATGCCGGTGTAGGCATGCGCCGCATCGATGTCCGCCTGGTAGCCGGAGAGGTCGAATCCGTCGCCCTCGCCCGGTCCCT
>JAGQOG010000276.1 GCA_020427695.1 Phycisphaerales bacterium | reverse complement strand
CGCACGTCTCGGCACCGGAACCAACCCGTCATCCGACGTCGGACTCCGAGCCGTCCGACGGGTCTGCCTGCTGCGCCTTCGCTTCGTCCGCGATCCACCGGGCCAACCGATCGCTGCGACGGCGCACAACGAACAGGAACGCTCCGACCGCGACCAGGACGGCATTGGCCGCGAACAGGAGGCCCGCCCCGACCATCGCTGCCAGCCAGCGCGAAGCGTTCGCGCTGTCGTTGAGCAATGCCTGGTGCGCCGCCGACCGCGCCGCTCCAAAGAGTAGAACGGTGCCCACGAGCAGCACGGCGAGCACGATCGTGCCCGTCAGCAGTCGGGACTGCGTGAGCCAACGCATCGGCGCCTCCTCCGGTCGATCGGATCCACTGCATTCACAGGGGGAAACACTGCGTGAGCGACGGTGCCGGTTCGGGCTCTTCCGGCGGCGACTCGCCGCACGCGGCGGCCTTGATCTGAATCACCTGCGCCCGGAAGCGTGCCCGCGCCTCCTCGATGCTCATCACCTGGGTGAAGATCAGGTAGCCGGCGGTGGCGATCGCGGTGGCGACGCAGGCCGCGAGCACGGCCCAGGAGAGCGGGCCCGCGATCTGCTTGATCAGCAGCTCGAAGATCGCACCGCCGAGGAACGGCAGGAGCGATCCGGGATTCGCCACGAGCTCGCTCCCGAGCTGCTTGAGGAAGGGCAGACCAAGGGCGCCGCCATCCTCGAGTTCCTTGATCTTCTTGAGAATGCCGCGTCCGATCGACTTCGCGGCGCACCCGATCACGCCGGCGATCAGGCCACCGATGATCGCGGTGATCCGCGCCAAGGCGCGGGCGATCGCGGCGTCCCTGAGGGTGGTGGCGGCGGCGAGCAACTCCGTTGCGGGATCGTCGCACGGCGGCCCGCTCGCTTCGCCGCCGGCCCCCCCGCCGGCCCCTCCGCCTGCTGCGGAAGGCCAACCGTCGGCGCAGCACTCCGGATCGGCGTACGCGACCGCAAACGCGCCGTTCGCGCACGGCCACAGCGCCATCAGGCAGCCCGTGGGCGGTGGCGGTACGCCCATGCTGCCCGAGTCCGCAGCCGGCCCGACCTGCACCAGGTCGTTGTTCGCGAGACCAGCCCAGAAGTCTTCGAGCGCCGGCGATGCCGCTTCGAAGAGGTCCTGCGGCGCGAGGAAGCCGGGATCGATCGTCTGGAGCATGGTCAGATCGCTCAACGGCAGCACCGCTTCCTGCGCGTGGCCGTTGCCATCCACCATCCCGATCCAGGCGCCGACGAACGCGGCATTGCCGACATCGCCCACCAGCGTCGCGATCACTCCCGCCACGCACAGGCCATCGATGGTGCCGACGGGGAGCACAACCGGTGTTGGTTCCGCCGACGCCAGGAACTCGATGCCGGCCACGCCGGCCGGCAGCGCGGCGGGATCGATCGCCAACAGGTCGTTGGGGGCAGCGCCTGCCGTTCCGGCCAGGGTGACACACGCGGGCACGTTCAGCACGGCGTGCACGTCGTCGCACATCGCGCCGGACAGCACCGGCGGGAGAAGTGCGTCGAGGTCAAGCGCATCGACCGAGCCGCTGGCGACCAGATCCGCGATTGCGTCGCCGATCCCGACTTCCGTCACCTGCTCCAGGAAAAGGACGGCCATCGGATTGAGCGGCGTGAGCGCACATCCACCGGA
Organism: Phycisphaerales bacterium; assembly: GCA_020427695.1. Classification (GTDB taxonomy): domain Bacteria; phylum Planctomycetota; class Phycisphaerae; order Phycisphaerales; family SM1A02; genus JAGQOG01. The sequence goes on along the minus strand of JAGQOG010000276.1, from coordinate 9,094 downwards.
GTGAGCCGATGCCGTAACGGACTGCCCGTGGACCGGCCCCTCGACAAGTGGCGCGAGCGCCGCGCAGGCGAGCAGGAACCCGATCGCCATTCGCCGTTCCCGCCGCCGGCCCCAATGCCGCGAGCGCGGCCAACCTCGCCGTTCACGGCCTCGCACGTGCTTGCAACTTCCATCCGGATGCCACGATCCGTGCCGGTCTCGGTCGGACTTCTCGAACACCATGAGAGCCCCCTTTGCGACACAACCGCCCGCGACCGGCCACTGCCACGGGCGGCCGGTTGGCCATCCGATCGAGCCGCTGAGGCGCAGGTGTCGTCGCCGTTGCGTGTGGGTCGGTCACCGAGGAGGCCAACGCACACCGATCGTTCCCCGGAAGAAGGTCCGACGGCCCTCGGTTCGCCGTCGATCCTGACGCGCGGGACTGTACCATCGATGCCGTCGTGCCCGAGGGAGGCGTATGAAAGTTCTCGAAGGTCGCCAGCGCAGGAGACGACGCGCCGCCACGACGGTCCTTGTCGCGGTCGCAGCGATCGGCCTTGGCGCGCTGTCCACCGTCGGCATCGCCTGGATCGGTCCGACGGCCACCACCATTCGGCCGCAGTGGTTCACGTTCTCCAACGAACCCGACCGCTTCTGGGCAGACGACGAGCGGGGCGGTCACTACAGGGTCGTTCACACGCTTGGCTTCGACCTCGTCGACTTTTCCCGCATCATCTTCGTCGGTCAGGTCGAGGACCAGTTGTTCTATTTGCAGAATCCCCCGCCGGACTGGGCCGCCGTGCTTTCGATCGACCTGCGCGAGGGTTACGACGACGTCCTCACCTTGGCCTCCGGCTGGCCGTGGCGGGCGCTGGCGCTGGAGCAATGGTCGAGGTGGTCACCGCCGCCGGTCACAGGGGTGTTGCCGGTACCCTTTCTCGACTCGGCGCTGCCCGCGGCGACGGCTCCCACCGGCAGCAACGGCCCATACGCATATGCCATGCGTCACTGCCTGGCGGTCACCATCGGCGGACACTCGGTCTCTCTCCCGCTGCGACCGATCTGGTCAGGACTGGTGTCGGACACCGTCCTCTTCGCGGCGATTTGGTTTGGTGCGTTTGCGGCCGTGCCGTTCGTGCGCCGCCGCGTGCGCGGGTGGCGCGGGCGTTGCCCGGTTTGCGGCTACTCGCGAACGGGTCGCACGGACGACGCGCGTTGTCCGGAATGCGGCGGGTGAGCGATCCGGGGTGCCACGCCCGGGGTGCCACGGCCGGGGTGCCACGGCCGGGGTGCCACGGCCGGGGTGCCACGGCCTTCCAGGCCGTGCCGAGGAGGCGATGCACGCTCGTCACGGCCAAGATGGTCGTGGCACCCCCGGGACCACCTCTTCCTACCAACCGAACTGCCGGCGCACGAAGGCCAGCGTCTCCGGCTGACGGAAGTAGTTGCAGTGGTGCACGTCGCGGCTGGTTCCGAAGTCGTGGATGCGCGCTGCCGGAAGGGCGGGCCCCGCGAAGCCCGACATCGAATCGCAGTCCACCACGAGGTCGTTCGGACCCTGGAAGAGCCAATCGGCGCCGGCGTCGAAGAGCGCGTCCTTGCGGAACCACCGCCAGAAGCGCCAGCCCGGCGCCTCGGGCTCGAAGTTCGACCGCACGATCGAGTAGGTCGTTTCGGCGTACGGCAAGCGCTTCGCGAGGCGGGCGAGTTCGGGGTTGTTGCGGGCCGCGCTCTGCCCCGCGAGTCCCGGCACGAGGGCCAGACCGGCATCGACGACGGGCGTCTTGGCCAGCACGCCCGTCACGGATCCCACGATGCGGAGGACCACCAGCGGCGCGTGCAGCAGCGGCATCGCGGTCGCGGCGAATCCGCCGATCGTCTGGAGCGTGCGACCGAGGTTCGTCACCAGGCTCATCGCGTCGCGAATCCGTCCCGGGGCCGCGAGGCTGGTCCCGGCGATCGGCGAGCCGACCAGCACCGCCCGTGTTCCCTTGCGCGGCGGCAGCGCCGCATCGAGACACCATCGCGCGACGAGCCCGCCGCGGCTGTGGGCCACGACGTGCAACTCGGCCTCGGTCGAGGAGAGGTATCGCGCGAGGTCGAGCGCGTTGAGCGTCGGGCTCACGCCCAAGGTCGGATGATCGAACCCGAGGACCGCGTCGTACTCCCGGAGCGCATCGCGAACAAACGCCTTGCCCTCCGGCGTCGCCGTCAACGATTCCAGCGTCGACTCGTTGTTGCTGAAGGTCCCGTGCACCCACACCAGGATCCGGCCCTTGGCGGGCGGCGCGTCGGCCGGCTGCCAGGCCCACGTCTCCTGCCCGACGGCGCTCAACGAGCGCAGCGGCGCCGCCACCGACGCGGGCGTGAGCGTGGCGTCCACCTTCTCGAGCAGTTGCACCAGCTGGTTCGGTGCGAGGCGTTCGAAGCGGAAGCGGGCCAGCGTCGGCCCGGCGCCGGCACCGACGCCGCGCCGGCCGCGCCGCCGTCGGCCGGCCACGGTGCCGATCGCATCGTCGGTCCACAGGAGCACCCCGTCACGCTCGACGAGGGAGAGCGTGCCCACCGTGTCCCGGGCACGGCGCTGACGGCGCAGCGTCGAGATCGACGTGCCCGTCGGCGCGTCCGCCTCGATGGGAAACACGTCGTATCGCGCGGCGGCGGATTCGAGGTCGGCGACCAGCGACGCGGTCGGATCGGCGGCGGGCATCGGCACGACTCGACCGGGACCCGTGCTGCCGTCCTGCCTCGGCGGACCGATGTACATGCGCGTCATGGCCGACCTCCTTCGCCGATCGCCGCCAGCGGCAGCGGTGTCACGCCGTGCTCGCGGGCGATCATGATGTCGAGCATGGCATCGAACTCGGACTTGCTCCGCAGGTTGCGGGTGCCTTCGTCCACCGCCTCGAAGAACGAACCGCCGGAGGTGAGCCAGGTGGACTCGATCGCCGAAAGCCGGCGGTTGTGGATGTGCCCGATGATCTCGCGGAACACCTGCCGCCCCATGCTCCAGGGCACGCGCTGCACGGCGGTGAACGCCCGGGGGCCGTCGGCGAGCACATCGTCGTTGCCCGCGGCGCTCCGGAACCCGTCGTGCGCCTCGTCGCTGCGCCACCAGCCCGGAAAGGCGTGACCCTCGATCAGGAACACCACCGGGTAGATCTCGACGTATTCGAGGCACGCCGCGGTCAGCAGCGCCAGGTCGATGCAGGTTCCGCGACCGCCGTCGATGATCTCCCCCGGACTCCGCAGGCGCTGCGACTGCTCCGACGCCACGGGCGGCGGGTTGATGTACTTCAGTCCGAAGTCGTGCACGATGGCGCACCAGATCGCCCGCACCTGGAGATCGACCAGTTCGAACGGGTCGGCCAAGTCCGGATCGATGCTCTGGTAGCCGTCGAAGCCCACGTCGCGATCGTCCGCCAAGGCCATGAGGTAGCGCTGGGCGGCGTCGATGATCCGAAGCACCGCATCGTCGCGCGGAAGCACGAACGACGGCAGCCAGACGCGGTCGGTGTCGGAGTCGAGCCACTCGTCGGGCGGCAGCAGGGAGATGGGGAAGGTCTCCAGGAACACCGTCCGTCCCTCATGCGCCACCTTCACGGTCAGGGAGGTCTGGATGCTCTCGCGGCCGGTTCGCCACAGCGCCGAGACCAGCGGCAGCCGCACCTCGTCGCTGAGATCGTGCATCGTTCCCTCGAGCGTCATGACCCGCCGGTACGGGAACGAGTCGGCGCCCGTATGAAGCATGACCTCGATCTCGACGTTCTCCATCCGCGCCGGCGGCTTGATCAGCACGAACTTGTGGAACAGGCTGCGGCCGTTGTGCAGCATCGAGTAGTTCAGGCCGGGCGCGGGTTCGACCTCGACCTTCAGGTCCTTGCCGGTCGTCGCGACGGTGGTCGCGCTGGCATGCACGCCGCCGGGACCGTGCGACTTCGGTCCCTTCGACCCCGGCGCGCCGGTGCGCGGGCGGCTGCCAGCCTCCAACGCGTCGCGAATGCTGGCGTCCACCTTCTTTCTCTCGTCCAGCCCGCCGCGTGCCTGCTCGGCGCCGATCCACGGCGTCCGGCCCCACAGCACCACGCCCGTCCCGCGCAACGGCGCCGGCTTGTCGGCGAGCCGCGCCCGCGCCCGTTGGAAGGGATACAGGGGCGAGCCGTCGGAATGGGTCCAGCCGAGGTAGAGCTCGGCGAAGAAGAGTTCGGCCAGGCGGTCGTCGATCTCGTCCTGGAAGCCGACCGCGGCGGGGACGCCCTTCGCCACCGCCATGGCCGCGATGCGGCCGGCGGAGTTGTAGATGTTGAAGCCAACGAGCTGGAGATCGGGGACGCCGGCGGCCAGCGCCTCGGCCAACCGATCGAAGCGCACCGCCACGGGCCCGCCCTGGTCGTCGGCCAGGAACACGCCGTCGTCCGTCCGATCGGGGTCGGGCAGCTCCAGCAGTGCCCGCGCCTGATGCGTATCCAGACCCGCCACATGGATCGCCTGCGGCCGAAACGACCGGATCTTCGCCTCGAGCGCCGCGATCGTCGGGTTCTCCAGAACCACCATGGGCTCGCTGGGCGACAGGCTCGACTCGACGAGCATCCGCTCGCCATCGAATCCGTACCACTCGTCCAGGGGACCCGGCGCACACGCGACGAACAGCACGCGCTTGACGCCCTTGACGCGTTCTCTCGCCTGCGCTCCGGACACCGAGAGGTGTCGCACGACGGTGATGGCGCGGTGCTTGGCTCGGCGTTCGGGCGCCGTTGCGGCGCTCAACGCGTACTCCCAGGGGAAGATCCTCCCGCTCCACCCTTGCGCCTCGGAGGCGTACGGAATGGAGATCTCGACGGCACCGGCATCGACGACCGCGGCGAACGCCTCCGCGTCGAATCCCAGCTCCATGAGCGTTTGGCGCATCGCCTCGCCCTGCTGGTCGCGCACCTCGTCCGAATCCACCCAGCGGCGCCGATTGCGCAGGATGTAGTTCCAACGCATCGCGGCCTCGTCCAGGCGGGCGTCGATGGCCACGGCCGCGATCGTCTCGGTGCTTCGGATGACCACCGTGCCGACGGTTCCGGGCTTCGGCTCGATCACGGCGGGCGATCGCCTTGCGACGGAACGCCGCGGTTCCCGGTCCTTCACCGGCGTGGCGGGATCGATCTCGGACGCCTCGCGCGAATGGGCCCGGGCCGCCGTCGACCGTCGCGGTCCAGTCGGCTTCCGCTTGGTGCCCGCCTTGGCGGTCGTGCCGGTCCCCTTCGCTGGCTTGCGGGCCGACGGCTTGACGGACTTCTTCATTTTCTTGGGCATGCTGCCCTCCCCACAGGCCGCGCATCGCCTGCGCGAGGCATGCTAACGCGCCGGCCCGCGACCGGGTGGTGGCGCCGGAACATCCCGCGCACGGGCGCCTCCGGCCGAACCCGCCTGCTCGAGCCGTCGTAGCCCTTCGAGCCGCGATGTCCGCGCGGTGGCGGAGTTTCGAATGGCCCTCACGCTGAGAGGACGCCGGCTGCTGTCGATCCCGCTCGCGGTCATGGGGCTCGTCGCGCTCGGCGACTGGCTCTTCCTTGTCCATCCGGTCGGGAGCCACCGTCCCGGCTGGACGATCGGACTCTGGCTCGTGGCGCTCGTGCTCGTCGTCCTTGCACGCGGACGATCGGCGCCGACCTGTTCCCTCGCCTCGACGTGGCCCGCGGTCGCGGCAGCGCTGGCCGTTGCGGCGACGGCGGTGCTCGAGCCCCGCCTCATGGCGATTGGACTGGCGCTCCTCGCCATCTGGACCTTGGCCGTGGCCCAGCGACAAGGGGCGGCGGCGAACGCTGCCGCCTGGTTGCATCGGATCGCGATGTTCCCGTGGCGGCTGATCACCCAACCGGCAACCGATCTCGTCGTGGCCAGGAACTGGACCGTCCGACACGGTCGGCGGCCCGGCCCGGTCGAGCGGCAGCTCTCCGCATGGACGGTTCCGGCCGGTCTCTCCGGCGTGTTCGTGTCGATCTTCGCCCTCGCCAATCCGGTGATGGCCCGGTCGCTGGGCGATGCCTTCTCGTCGCTCTGGGCGTGGTGGAGCCGGATCCTCACCGACATTCCTTACGCGCGGGTCGGCGTCTGGGCGGTGCTGGCGGCGCTGGCGTGGTGCATGCTGCGTGCGCGCGTGCGTTTGCGTGCGCCAACGCGAACGTCGATCGCGGCGGCGATCCCTCGTCCGGTTCGCAACTGGTGGAGCCCGGCGCTGACCTTCCGCTGCCTGCTCCTCTTCAACGTCGTCTTCCTGATCCAATCCACGATGGACGTGCGCTACCTGCTCGGCGGCGCCACCCTGCCCGACGGCATGAGCTTCGCAACCTACGCCCATCGCGGGGCCTACCCGCTGGTCGCCGCGGCCCTGCTCGCCGGCGGATTCACCCTGATCGCGTTCCGCGCCGACGCGGACCACGCCCGCATGGGCGGCCCCCGACTCCTGCTCGTGCCCTGGATCATGCAATGCGTGTTCCTTCTGTTCACCGCGGCATGGCGACTGTGGCTCTACGTGGACGCCTATGCCCTGACCCGCTGGCGCGTGGCGGCCGCGGTCTGGATGGCGCTGGTGGCGGGTGGCCTCGTGATCCTGACCTGGCGCATCGTGGCCCGGCGCGACAACGACTGGCTGCTCCGCCGCACGCTTGCCTTGGGGCTCGGCACGCTCGGTCTTTGCTGCATTCCCGACTGGGAAGGGATCGTCGCCAATCACAACGTGCGCCACTGCGCCGAGGTCGGTGCCGATGCGGTTCCCATCGACCTGGAATACCTGCGCACGCTGGGGCCGCCCGCGCTTCCCGCGCTGGCACACCTGAGCGCGACCGCCACCGACGCAGCAACGGTCGTCGCGGCCACCGCCCTGGCGGGCGACCTGCGAAGCGTGCTCGACGAGGAACTCGCCGACTGGCGCGGATGGACGCTGCGGCGCTGGCGGCTCGCCCAAGGACCAGGCGGAACCCGGGGCAGCGCGCACGACTGAACCACCGGTGGCATTCGACGATCGGCGGTGTCGTCGCCGCACGAGGGGCGCGGCTACAGTTCGTTCCCCTCCGCGGCGAGCATCTCCATGGTTCCCGATCCCGTCGTCTATCCGATCAACGAGTTCGGCCCGCTCATGAAGGGGCTCGTGATCGGCGGCCTCGGCATCTTCCACGTCTTTCTGGCGCAGTTCGCGATCGGCGGCGGGATGCTGATGTGCTACTTCCAGTGGCTGGCCCAGACCGGTCGCAGCCCGCACGCGCGGGCCTTCCTCGACAGCTACTTCCGCGCCCTGGTGCTGGTGTCCTTCGTGGTGGGTGCGGTCACCGGCGTGGCCATGTGGTTCACCACGATCCAGGTGAGCCCCGCGACGATCGGGCTCATGGTGGACGAGTTCCACTGGGTGTGGGCCACCGAGTGGACGTTCTTCGCGCTCGAGATCGTGGCCGGCTATGCGTTCTACCGGTGCGGACAGCGCCTCGACGACCGCAGCCGCATGACGCTCCTGGTGCTCTACGCCCTGGCGGGCTGGTTCAGCCTGTTCTGGATCAACGGCATCCTCGCGTGGCAGCTCACGCCCGGCAACTGGCTGGCCGCCGGCCAGGAGGGCGGAGGCGTTTGGGCGGGCTTCTTCAACCCGAGCTTCTGGCCCTCGCTCTTCTATCGCACGGTCTCCGCCATGGCCATCGCCGCCCTGGTGGCGTGCGTTGTCATCAATACGATCCCGAGCCTCGGTCGCGCCGCCCGAACGGCCCTCATCGGCCGCGCGTCCCATTTCATGGTGCCGATGCTCCTGATGCCGCTCCTCGGCGCGTGGTATGTCGCCTCCATGCCGGCCGAGAGCCGCGCGTGGATCTTCGGCGGCAACGTGACGATGACGATGTTCCTGAACATCGCCGTCGGCAGCACCGTGCTCGTCGGCGGCTACGCGATCCTGGGGCTTTGGCGGCAGCATCTCCTGATCAACGGCGCGACCGCCACCCTGCTCGTCGTGCTTGCGTTCGCGGCGACGGCCGGGGGCGAGTTCGTGCGCGAGGGCGTGCGCAAGCCGTATACGGTGCGCGAGACGCTCTATTCGAACGCCATCCGACCAGCCGAGGTGGCGGCCCTCCGCCGCACCGGCTCCGTGACCGGCGACCCGTGGCCGGTGCGCGATCCGGACCAGTACCCCAACGATCAGCTTCGGCTCGGCTTCCGCGTCTACCGCGCCCAGTGCAGCGTGTGCCACACCGTGCACGGCGTGAACGCGCTGCCCGAGCTCACCGGCACGTGGGAGACCGACCAGAAGCGCCTGAACATCGCCAAGCTCCAACACACGAAGTCGTTCATGCCGCCGTTCGCGGGCACGCCCGAGGAGCTCGAAGCCCTGGTGCAATGGCTGGAGTGGACCGAGGCCGGGCGGCCGAACCGGTGGAACGCGAGCCGCGATCCCGCAGTGCTGGCGAGCATCCGCGCGTCGCTTGAAGCCGCGGGCACGGCCGCGGGCGGATCTTCGTCGGGCGGCAAGGAGGACCAACGGTGAATGCGCCGCTCCCCTTCGGTCTTCCCGGCCCGACGGCGTTCTACCTCGCGCTCTACCTGCTCACGCTCGTCGTCCACGTCGTCTTCATGAACTACGTGCTCGCCGGCAGCGGTGTGCTCGCCTGGGCCCTCCTCCGAGGACGCGCCCAGGATCCGATCGTGCGCCTCTTGCGCGACTGGATGCCGTTCGCCCTCGGCGCCGCGATCACCGCCGGCGTCGCGCCGCTGCTCTTCGTCCAGATCCTGTATCGCCAGTCGTTCTACACGGCGAACCTGCTGCTCTTCAACCGCTGGATGGCGCTCCTGCCGGTCCTGATCGTCGGCTTCTACCTGCTCTACCTCCAGAAGGCCAAGGCGGTCGGGCGCTGGCCCGCGTGGTCGCGCACGGTGGTGGGCGTCGGCGCGTTCCTGTGCTTCGCGTTTGTCGCCCAGGCGTGGACGGAGAACCACCTTCTGAGCCTGGCGGGACAGACGACCTGGAGCGACTTCTACGCGGAGCGGCGTGCGCTCTTCCTCGATCCCCAACTCGTGCCCCGCCTGGGCGTGTGGTTCCTCGGCGCGTTCGCCACGCTGGCGTGGATGCTCGGCTGGCAGGTTCGGCGCGAGG
>JAGQOG010000018.1 GCA_020427695.1 Phycisphaerales bacterium | reverse complement strand
GCAACCGGATTGGAGATGCCCAGATTCGCGACTCGCGTCGTTCGAGCGAGGGGTGTTCTGATCCAATTCGTCTGCCGGTCGACCCCGGCAACGCCGGCCGGCCGGCCATCAAGAAGGCGGCCCCCGCCGCCTTGCCTCAGCGCAGGCGTGCAACGCTCGCGATCCCAAATCTTGGCACCCGTTTTCCCTACTATTCCCCCGTGTCGGTTGTCCGTGCGCCCATCGCCTGTCCGCATTGCGGTCTTGTCCAAGAGGCAGGCTCCTGTCCGCCACGGGGCCGGCTGGTGTGTGCCCGGTGCCGCGGTCGATTGCCGGTTGCCGGCGACCTCGGCCGCATGCGCCACCGCACCATGGCCCTGGCCCTGGCGGCCCTCGCCCTCTATCCGGTCGCGATCGGCCTGCCGGTGATGACCCTCACGCAATTGGGTCATGCCCATCAGACCGGGATTGTGCAGGGCGGCATCGACCTGCTGACCAGCGGCAACATCGCCATCGGCCTGCTGGTGCTCGTCTGTTCTGTGCTCCTGCCGTTGGGCAAGCTCGGGGCGCTCCTGGTGCTGGCGGGTGATGTCGCCCTGCACCCGGTTCGACAGGCGTGGATCCATCGCGTCGTGGAGTGGACCGGGCGCTGGGGCATGCTCGATGTGCTGCTGGTCGCCATCCTCGTGGCGGCGGTCAAGCTCGGCGATGTCGTCGAGGTTTCGCTCGGCCCAGGAGCGCTCGCGTTCGCCGCGTGCGTCGCACTCAGCCTCGCGGCCTCGGCGGCCTTCGATCCCCACCTCCTCTGGAGCGAACAGGCATGACGGGTCCGAATCAACCTGCGCCCGAAGGCACGCCTGCCTCCGGTGCCACCGCGCTCCCGCAGGCGCGGATCGAGTCGGGACGGAGCCTCTGGTGGATCGTCCCGTTGATCGCGATCGGCGTGTCGGTCTGGCTCGGATGGTCGGCTTGGACGCAGCGCGGGGTGCCCATTCAAGTCGATTTCGATCATGCCCACGGGCTCAAGACCGGCGATCCGTTGCGCTACCGAGGCGTCGACGTCGGCATGGTGCGACGGATCGAGATCCTGGACGACGGTCGGGTGCGGGTGACGGTGGGGGTGGACCAGGCCGTGGAGCTTCTGGCCCGCGGTGGAAGCCGATTCTGGCTGGTGCGGCCGGAAGTCGGCTTCGATCGCATTGCGGGGCTCGACACCCTGGTGGGCGCCCGCTACGTGGCGGTCCTGCCGGGCAACGGTCCGCCGCAGGCGCAGTTCACAGGACTCGCCGACCAACCCGTGGTCGAGTCGGTGGACAGCGACGATCTCGAGATCCTCGTCGAGGCGGAAACGCGAGGCAGTCTCGCTGCCGGTTCGCCGGTGACCTATCGCGGTGTCACCGTGGGCACGGTGCTCTCGGTGGGCCTCGCTCCCGACGCGGTCGGCATCGAGGCCCGCGTGCTCATCCGATCGCCTTTCACATCGTTGGTCCGCGCGGGAACGGTGTTCTGGGACAGCGGCGGCATGCTCATGGAGGGCGGTCTGCTCAGCGGCATGCGCCTCCAGCTCGAGTCGATCACCGGGCTGGTGACGGGCTCGCTGGCTCTCGCGGTTCCCACCGACCCCGGCCCTCCGCGCGCCGAGGGCGCTCGGTTCGCCCTCGTTCCGGAACCAAAGGGCTGGGCCAGTTGGACCCCGCGCATTCCGATCGGCATTCCTCGCCTGCCCGAGGATTGGATTCCCCCGCGGCCCGTGCGCGGCGAGTTGGCGTGGCGCCGCTCCGGGCTTCTGGGCTCGCGCGAGCAGCGCTCGGGCTGGGCACTGTTGACGGAAGCCGGCATCCTCATGCCGGCGTCGCTCGGCACCGCGCCGGCGGACGCACGCTCCGACTCCGTTTCGCTGGAGGTTGGTGGACGCACGATCCCGACCACCGTCGTGACCGTGCGCGGCGGGCTGGCGGTGGCGACCACGACGGACGTCGCCGGAGCGTGGCCGACCAGTCGCCTTCGGGCCGCCTTGGCCCCGGAGGACTGCCTGGTGCTCCGCGATGCGTCCGTCGCCGCGCTTCCGCTGCCGTCGCTTCGGCTCCAAGCCGACGGGAACCGCTGGCGGATCGATCCCTCGGTTCCGATCGATCCCTCGTTGCACGGAGCGTGCGTGGTGGCGCAACGCGACGGGGCCGTGGTCGGCCTGGTGGTGGTGGAGCCGGACGAACCCGCGACCGTGGCCCTCGTCGCTCCGGTGCTGGAAGGTCGGTAGCACGAACCTCGTACACTGTGCGCGCCGCCGTTCCGACCGCTCCCCATGTCCGAACGCCCCCACGACACCTTCGCCGAGGACGACGACCGGCCCGTTCTTCCCAAGGCGATCGGGCGCTACCAGATCCAGCGGCTGCTCGGTGCCGGCGGCATGGCGACGGTCTACGCCGCCCTCCAGGAGAGTCCGCGCCGCACGGTGGCCCTGAAGGTGATGCGCCCCGGCATCGCAAGCCGCAGCACGCTCCGCCGCTTCAAGCACGAGGCGGAGATCCTGGCGAAGCTCCGACATCCGTACATCGCCCAGATCTACGAGGCGGGCACGCACGACGACGGCGGCGGTGGCGTGCCGTACTTCGTCATGGAGTACATCCCGGGGGCGTCTGGACTCGTCGAGTTCGCGGATGCCAAGGAACTCGACGTCCGGGAGCGGCTGAAGCTCTTCGTGAAGGTGTGCGCCGCCGTCCAGCACGGTCATGCCATGGGCATCGTCCATCGCGACCTCAAGCCCGGGAACATCCTCGTCGATGCCAAGGGCGATCCCAAGGTGATCGACTACGGCGTCGCCCGGGCCACCGAGACGGACCTGGTTCAGAACACGCAGGTGACCGACGCCGGCCGCCTCGTCGGCACCGTGCTCTACATGAGCCCGGAGCAGGTCGAGGGCACGAACACGGACATCAGCGCCGCGTGCGACGCGTACGCCCTGGGTGTCGTGCTCTATCGGCTCCTCTGCGGCCGCATGCCGTACAGCCTGGCGGGCATGCCCCTCTTCGAGGCGGTGCGGGTCATCCGCGAGGACATGCCGACGCGGCCGTCGTCGATCAAGCCCGAGCTCCGCGGCGACCTCGAGACGATCATGCTGAAGGCGCTCGAGAAGGACCGCGCGCGGCGCTACCGCGACGCCGGCGAGTTGGGGCGCGACCTTCTGCGGTATCTCGGCGACCAGCCCATCAAGGCGCGGCGGACCGGACTGGTGCACCGAGCGCGCCTCTTCGCCCGTCGCCACCGCGCGGGCGTGATCGCGACCGCGATCGCGCTGGTCGCCATCACCGCGCTCGCGGCCGGCGGCGCCGGATTGTGGTGGAAGTACGGCGAGGTCGAACGCGAGCGAACCGAGGCGGCGGCGGCCCGCACCGCGCAGGACGAGGAGGCGAGGGCCCTGGCCGCGGCGGCGCAAGTCCCCGTCGCCGAGCCCGAGCGGCGCGATCGGATCGTGCTCCGGGCGCACGACGGCGCCGTGCTCGATGTCGTCTTCGCCGCGGGAAGCGGGCTGGCCGCGACCAGCTCGACCGACGGCAAGGTGGTGCTGTGGGATCTCGAGAGCGCCACGCGTCGGCTCGAGTTCGCTGCCGACGAGCACCTGAGCGGACCCATCGCGATCGATGCCGCGGGGGATCGTGCCGTGGCCGCCCGGACCGACGGCACCATCGCGGTGCTCGACCTCGTGGGCGGAGAGGTTGCACCCGCGCCGGTGCGCCATACCGCAGCCTGCACCTCCGTGGCCCTGTCGTCGGACGGTCAAGTGCTCGTCTCGGCCAGCGACGATGCGACCGTGCGCGTGTATCGGTTCGGCCACGATGAAGAGCGCACGCTGCGGGGCACGATCGGCGTGTTCCGGGTGGTGGCCCTCGCCTCGGACGCCCGCACGATCGTCGCGGGAACCGACCGGGGCACGGTCGTGCGCTGGCGCTTGCCGGTCGAGCGCAGTCGTCGCCCGATCGCGATCGACCGTTCGCCGGTTCGCGCGATCGCCCTTTCTCCGGATGGCTTGATGGTCGCCGCCGGAACCGACTCCGGTCGCCTCCAGCTCCAGAAGCGGGCCGGCGAGGAGGGCGAGGCCGACGCGGTTTGGACGATCGGCGCCCACGACGGCCCGGTCACCGCCGTCACGATCCATCCCAACGGCAAGCGCGTGGCGACCGCGTCGAGCGACGGCACCGTCAAGCTCTGGGACGCCGCCGACGGGAAGGTGCTCGACGTCTACGACCACACCGTTCGCAGCGCCGATGGAACGGTGCAACCCGTTCCGGTGTGGTCCCTCGCCTTCGATCCCACGGGCAAGTGGCTCGCGCTGGGCGACGACGAGGGCATGTTGGTGGCGCTGCCGTTCGAGGAGAGCGAGAACAAGGTGGTGTGGGAGCGGTAGGGGGCGGGACATCAAGGCATCAAGGCATCGAGGCATCGAGGCATCAAGGGTGTCGATGCGGGTGCCACGGCCATCTTGGCCGTGCGAACGTGCGTCGGCACCCTTCTCGTCGGGTGCCACGGCCATCTTGGCCGTGTGAACGTGCGTGAGCGCCCTCCGCGTCGGGTCCCACGGCCATCCTAGCCGTGCGGAAGTGCATACGAGCACCCCTCAGAGACTC
>JAGQOG010000275.1 GCA_020427695.1 Phycisphaerales bacterium | reverse complement strand
CGGCCAAGATGGCCGTGGCACCCACGGCACGGCCAAGATGGCCGTGACACCCTGGCGCGTTCGGCACTGCGCGAAACAGTTGTCGGCCAGGGCAATCGCCCTTCCCCGAGCCACCCCGCATCGAACGGGAATCGGCTCTACTGCGGTCCGCTCTCGTGCATCGCCAGGACGATCACCTGGCGGTTCGCCGGCGACAGCAGCACACAGGGCCATTCCGGGATCGACGAGGCGCGGGGAATCAACGGGCCGTCGGCGAACGGCGGCGAGCGATCGAGACCGGGAAGACGAGCGATCTCCGGACCCTCCGGGAGGGAGAGGACCAGTCGCTTCTCGTCCAGGATCGCGGCGCCGAACGAACCTCGGGCCAGGAGCGCGTGGCGCCCGATCTCCGGCTCCCAGATCGCCATCCCGCCCAGGGTTGGATCGAAGAAGTAGATCGCCGTGGATCCGGAAGGACCGGCAGCACCGGCCCGTACCGGTGCCATCGTCTGGTACGCCACCGTCCCGTCCGCGCGCATGGAGATGGTCAGGGTCTCCAGGCCGGCGAGCGCCGTGTCCGCGGTGCCGACCGGAAGGCACGCGAGCTGGAGCACGCCATCGCGCAGTCGCAGGGCGAAGACGTGCGTTCCGTCGCCGCTGAAGCTCGGGAGCATCCACGACCATCCCTCGCTGCTGGGAATCTCGATGTCGCTCCCGTTCGATCGAATCACCAGGTCGAACTCGGCGCGGTCGATCGGTCGCCGCGACCAGGCGAGGGCGCCGTTGCGGCTCATCGTCGCGAAGGCGTTCACAAGGCCGTCGTCGGCGATCCACCTGATGCGTCCGTCGCTCCACGCCGCCTTGCCGATGGCGCGGGAACCGTCGGTGTCGAGGCGCTCGACGAGAAACCCCTGGTCGTCCGCTTCGCGGCCGAGCAGAACGCCCTCGGGAAACTGATGGACGCGCAGCGACTGCGGCTGGCCGAAGCCCATCGCGTAGATGCTGACCCTCGAACCCTGGGCGTCGGGCGCGTCTGGCTCCGCGAGCACGGTCGGCCAGGGTTGGGGCTGCCCGATCTGTGTCGCCACAAACGAACCGGAGGGCTGGACCAGGGGCAGGGTGAACTCGTCGTAGGGCACCGTGCCCAAGGGCGTCATCTCGACCCGGACCGCCCTCCGATCGGCCCCGCCGTCCGACGGGGTCGCCTCTCCGGTTGCCGTCCCGGGCGCGGTCGATGCGCGTGCCGCCGGGGCGCTGTCCGCGGGGGGAGCCGCCGCGCTGGCAGGCGCTGCGCCGAAGCCCGCTCCGCCACCGCCGGTTCCGAACGTCGTGGTTCGCTTCTCGACCACGCACCCCGCCAACAGCACGATGGCGGCCGCGAGGCTGGCCGCGGACCGGCGGGTCATCCGCCGTCCTTGCCCTTGTTGCCGCCCTCCGTCGAGCCTCCCGCCGGCGCCTGGGCCGGCTGCTCCGTGGGCTGCACGCGCTGCCACCCGTAGCTGGTGGTGTCGTCGGTCGGCGGCGGCGCCTCCCGGCGCCAGGCCGGAGTCGGATCGAACGGCTCGTACTGGTTCTGGAGCTGCTGTTCCAGCGGAAGCGAGATCTGCTGCAGGCGCTCGCGGGCGCCGACGTTGTAGTTGGAGTCGTTCTCTTCGGGCGTCTCGACGACGATCGGCGTGAGGAACGCGATCAGCTCCTGCGTGGTGTTGCCGTTGTCGTACGAGGTGAAGAGCAACGGCCCGATGCCCGGAATGTCGCCCAGCACGGGCACCTTGCGGGTGATCTTGGTCTCCGAGTCCACGCGGATGCCGGAGAGGACGATCGTCTGGCCGTTCTTGACCGTGGCGATCGTCTCGGTGGTGCGCCGATCCAGGATCGCTCCGCCGAAGAGCGTCTGGCCCGGAACGGTGTTGGAGAGCGTGAGGTTGATCTCGAGCGACACGTCCTGCTTCGGCGTGATGCGCGGGCGGACGTTCAGCGTCACGCCGACGGGAATGTAGGAGAACGACTGCGTCAGGTTGCCGAGATCGTTCACCTGCGAGTCGGTGATGAACGGAACCTCCTGGCCGTTGAAGAAGACCGCCTCGGAGTTGTCCGCGGTGAAGATGCGGGGCTGCTGGATGATCCGCACGTTCGTCTTCTCGTTCAGCGCCTGGAGCACCGCGTTCACGTTGACGTTCACGTCGAGCATCGACGTGTCGAAGAACCCGCTCGTGCTCTCCCGGGTGCCGGTGAACCCGATCGATCCGCTGATCGCGTTGTCGCCCGAGGCGGTCACGATGCCGTCGGGGCTCACTCGCAGGCCGAACGCGAAGTCGTCGTTGAGATCGACCGCGGCGATGACCGCCGAGATCAGCACCTGCCGGCCCGCCCGGTCGAGACCCTCGACGAACTGCTTGACGGCAAGCTGCATGTTGGGCGGAGCCACGACCATCAGCGAGTTCTGCCG
>JAGQOG010000274.1 GCA_020427695.1 Phycisphaerales bacterium | reverse complement strand
GCTCCTCACCTCGATGAAGCCACCATGTCGCTTGACCGTGCCGTAGACCGAGGCCAGGCCCATGCCCGTGCCCTTGCCTTCGGGCTTGGTCGTGAAGAAGGGCTCGAAGACGTGGGGGAGGTGTTCCGCGGCGATGCCGTGGCCGTTGTCCTGGATCTCGATCACGCACCAGTCCTCGCGGCGGCGGGTGGACACCAGCAGTTGCGGCGACTCCACCTCCGCCATGGCGTCGAGGGCGTTCAGGACCATGTTCACCAGCACCTGCTGGAGGGCGTAGGCCATGACCCGCACGGCGCCCGACGAGGGATCCAGGCGGCAATCGACCGCGACCCGCTTGAGGCGACGGTCGAAGCGCATCATCTCCATCGCGCCGGCGACCACCTCGTTGAGGTCGCGGGTCTCCCAGGCGGTTTCGTTGGGGTGAGCGAAGTCCGTGAGCTGTCGGACGATTCGATGGATCCGCTTCACCTGCTCGCGCAGCACGCCGGTCGTCTGGTCGTTGAGGCGCTCGGGATGGCGCTGCACGAGTTGGAGGACACTGTCCATGCTCGCCAAGGGGTTGGAGATCTCGTGCACGATGCCGGCCGCCATCTGGCCCATGGCCGCCATCTTCTCGTTCTGGATCATCGCCTGCTGCTGCCGCTGGAGGGTGCGATTGAGGTTCTCCAACTCCTCCTGGGCCCGCTTGCGCTCGCTGATGTCCCGCACGAACCCGGTGAAGAGCATGCCCCGATCGAGCGGAACCTCGCTCACCGAAAGATCGAGCGGAATCTCCCGTCCGTCCCGCGCACGGCCCACCACCTCGCGGCCGATCCCGATGATCTTGGCCTTCCCGGTCTCGAGGTAGTTGCGGATGTACTGGTCGTGCTCGACGCGGATGTCGTCGGGCATGAGCACGCTGACGTTCCGGCCGAGGAGCGACCCCGGCTCGTATCCGAACAAGTGGTCGGCCGCAGGATTCGTCGAGAGGATCACGCCACGGTGATCGATCGTGATGATCCCGTCCGCCGCCGTGTGCAGAACCGCCTGCAGCTTCTGGTGCTGTTCCCTGAGCGCCAAGTCGCGGCCCCGCAGGTCCGCCGTGATCTGGCTGGTGAGGAACACCGTGAGCAGGAGCACGACGCCCCATCCCGCCAGCAGGAGCGCCGCCTGTCGGTCGGCCGGCCACTGGTCGGTCATCCAGAGTCCGGCGGCGAGAAGCCCCACGGCCAGGAGGGCGGCGAGGTAGGCGCTGAGTGGTGCAAGCAGCAGGCTGCTGATCACCATGTGCAGGACGAAGAACCCGAGGATCGGGCTGTCGGCGCCGCCCGTCAGCGTGGTGGCCGCGGCCAGGCAGACGAGGTCGAGCCCGATCTGGATCCAGGCCAGCACGGGAAGCAGGACCGGTCGGTCGAGACGCTCGCTTGGTCGCCGCAGCACAACCCAAATCGGGAGGTTGTAGGCCAGGATCGCCGCCCCCATGGCCAGGGCGACCAGGTAGGGCCCCGACCATTCCGTGGCCGCCAAGGCGATCGCCGCCACGGCGGTGACGGCACCGCCGACCAGCCAGCGCAGACGCACCAGCCAGCGCAGCTCCTTGACAACAAGCGAGTTCGGGCTGGCAGGGGTCGCGCGTGACGTCATGGAACGCTGGACTGGACGGTGCTCCTCTCCGGCGGAGCCGCATCCAGCGGCGCGTCGGTCGAGGAAGCCTCCAAGTCGAGCATCTTCACGCCGGCCAGGTAGTCGGTCAAGACGATCCGGCGCACCCGTGTCAGGGCCGCCACGGTGCTGGCCATGCGCGAAAGGGCCTGCTGGATCTCCCGAAGCCGGTCGGCTTGGATGCCGTCCGGACCCGCCGAGCGTGCGGCAAGGTCGAGTTGAAGCTGGATGATCGCGATGGCGTTGTTGAGCTCGTGGTTCAGCGTTCGCGCCACCTGTTGGAGCGTTTCGATCTTCCGGGCCTCATTGGCCTGGAGCTGCGCGGCCAGGCTGTTGTAGGCCCGGGCCAACTCGCCGAACTCGTCCTTGCGATCCAGTTGGATACGGAAGCCGAACTCCTCGCGGGCCAGGCGACGGCTCGCCTCGACCAGTTGATCGACGGGCTTCAGGATCATGGTGGACATCCGGGCCAGCACCATGATCGAGGCGTTCAGGACGAGAACGAACGCCAGACCGAGCACGAGCGCCACGGTTCGAAAGCGACTGGTGACCGATCGCTCCTGTGTCTGCGCGTGCAGCCGCAGGGCATCTCGGAGCGCCAACACATCGCCTTGGAGTGCCGCCACGGTGTCTCGAAGCAGGGTTGCTTCCGTCGAGCCCGCCCCCAATCCGGAGGTCAGCGCGGCGATGCCGGACTGGATGTGCTCCACCCTTTCTCGGGCGGCGAAATCGACCATCTCCAAGGCCCGAAGGCGCTCCACCTGGACCTGCATGTCCGCAACCGAGCCGCCGAAGTCGAGGGTCCCCGGCGCCTCGCCCGGGAGCGCGACGCGCTCGAGACCGGACTCGATCTCCGACAGGTGGGCCTGGATGGCCGTCGCCGCGGCGGTGCCGATGACCTCCTCGTCGATGACGTGATTGAGGTCCGACAACACGCTCTGCAGCATCAGCACGGCACCGACGCCTGCCGCCAGAAGCAGCGTGACCAGGGTGCCCAGCACAAGCAGGAGCTTCTTGCGGAGCATGCCGAGAGTGGTACAAACGACGCGCCAGCAATGGGATCGGGAGGCGACGCCCCTCGAAGCGGGGTGGGGCGTCGAATCGAGCGCTCGCCGCCCTTTCTCCGGGGGCATGAGATCCCGTCGGGGTGGCCACCCCTCTCACTTTCAGGAATCGGTCGATCGGCGCTCGAATCCCGCTCGCTGATCCGGGATCAGCCACTCCCACCGCTGGGAGGCGGGGCGGGGGCGACCGCGGTGGACGAGCTCGCTGGCGGGCCCGAGGAGGCGTCGTCCTCGTCGTTCTTCGGGATGTCGAGCTCGTCGAGCTTCCGATAAAGGCTCGAAACGCCGATCCCGAGGTGGCGGGCGGTTTCCGTCTTGTCGTAGTCGTGCCGGCGGAGACTGTGCAGGATGTGCTGCCGCTCGAACTGGCGCAACGCCTCCTTCAGGTCCTCTCCCGCTTCGTTGTCCGCCTGTTCGGCGGCGAACGGAAGGTCCTCGACCCGGACCTCGCCTCCCTCGGCGAAGATCACCGCCCGTTCGATCGTGTTCTCGAGCTCCCGCACGTTCCCCCGCCACTCGTGCGAGAGCAGGGCGCGCATGGCGCCGTTCGTGAGGCCCGACACGTTCTTGCCCATCTCCGCCGAGTACTTGGCGAGGAAGTGGTGCACGAGCAGGGGAATGTCGCCGGGCCGCTGTCGAAGCGGGGGCAGGACGAGCTTCACCACGTTGAGTCGAAAGAGGAGGTCCTCGCGGAACTCGCCCTGCCGGATCATCTCCTCCAGGTCCTGGTTGGACGCGGCGATGACCCGGAGGTCGATCGGACGGGGGTGCGTGTCGCCGACGGGCACGACGGCCCGCTCCTCGAGCACCCGCAGCATGGAACTCTGGACGTTCTTCGGCAGGGTCGAGATCTCGTCGAGAAACAGGGTGCCGCCGTTGGCCGCCTCGAAGTAGCCGACCTTGTCCCGAATGGCGCCGGTGAAGGTGCCCTTGCGATGACCGAACAGCTCCGATTCGATCAGCGACTCCGGGATCGCCCCGCAGTTGACCGCCACGAAGGGCTTGGTTCGGGTCGCGCCGTTGTAGTGGATGGCGCGGGCGAAGAGCTCCTTGCCGGTGCCCGATTCGCCCACGATCAGCACACTGCTCTTGACGGTCGAGAGCTTCCTCACCTGCTCGAACAGCTTGAGCATCGGGGGGGCCTGGCTGACGATGTTCTGGAACGAGCTGGGGGCCGCGAGCTGCTCGGTGATGACGCGCCGGTCCCGCGAGAGGTCGCTGAACTCGAGCGCCCGCTGGATCTTCACCAGCAGGTCGTCGAACTGGACCGGCTTGAGCAGGTAGTCCCGGGCCCCGGCCCGCATCGCCTGCACCGCGCTGTCCACGGTGCCGAAGGCCGTCATCACGATCACCGGCGTCTCCGGGGCGAGCTTGGCGATGTGGGCCAGAAGCGTCAGGCCGTCCATCTCCGGCATTCGCACGTCGGAGACCACCAGGTCGACGGGCTGAGCGAGCAGCATCTCGTGCGCCTGGCGACCGTTCTCGGCCTGGAGAACCGTGAAGCCCTCCGGCTCGAGGAGGCCGGCGAGCGACTCGCGGAGCACGCGCTCGTCGTCTGCGATGAGAATGGTCTTTCCGAGGGACATGGTCGGCGGCGTGGCGACGAAAGCCGTCCTGCGCGAAGGACGGGTCGCGATTGTAGCGGCGCCGCCGCCCCGATCAGCGATCCAGCAAGAGCTCCGCGGCCCGCCGATACTCGATCGCCGCGGCCGGGATGTTCCCCGTCTGCTCGTAGGCCCGCCCGAGCAGGTAGCGCGCCTTCGGAAGGTTGGGATCCTTCGCCACCATCTCCGCCAGCGTCCGCTGCGCCGACTCGAGTTCGTCGCCTCCGCGCTTGATCTGCACCGCCGCGATTCCGAGCCGGGCATCGGTGGAATCCGGATGGGCGGTGAGCACCGAGCGGAAGATCGCCTCGGCGTCGGCATCGCGGTCCTGTCGCAACATGAGGTCGGCGAGCGCCAACTTGGCCGCCACGTGTCCAGGCTGGATCGCCATGGCCTCGGCAAAGCGCGCCTCCGCCTCTTCGAAGAGGCCATGGTGAACCAGTTCCGTGCCCAGGCGCACGAGCCGATCGGCGCGCTCGCCTTCGGGCGTGGTCGGCCGCCGCACGGCGCTCCCGTCGGGGAGGGTGCCCGCCGGCAGCTCCTTTCCGGCCGCGAGCATGAGCGACTCGGTCAGGACATCCTTGAACTGCGGCACGGGACCGGGCATCGCCTGGACCACCGTGCCGTGGCGGTCCACGATCACCACCGTCGGGATGACCAGGATGCGGTAGGCGCCGAACGCTTCGCGCTGGGGATCGTGCAGGATCGTCGCCGGAAACCGTCCGCCTCCCGCCTCCGCCTTGAGCGCTGCGGCCGTCGCCTCCTGGGCCACGATCATGATCGTCATGGGGTTCGCCTCCCGCAGGCGCGGGTCCTCGAGAACCGCCAGCAGGTCGGCGCACGCTCGCTTGGTCCCCTCGTGCGACAGCTCGCCGAAGACGAGCACGAGCGTGCGATCCGACAGGTCCGCCGTGCGAACCGTCGTTCCGTCGAGATCGGGCAGGGTCACGGCGGGGGCGCTCGAGCCGATGGGCGGCGACGCCGAGGCAGCCCGCGACCCGATCGCAGCGGACCCGCCCAGCAGGAACGACAGCACGATCGCGGTGGGTCGCAGGTTGATCATCGTGGCACTCACTTGCTCGCGGCGGTTGGGAGGGGGGGCGCGTCGTCCCGCGCGTAGGACTTCGGCGAATGGCATCCGGGCGAACACGATCCACCATGCTCGTTCTGCTCGAAGTTGATCTCCAGCAGCCAGCCGCCGCTTCCGAAGGGGACGGCCTCGCGGATGTGTGCGGGGCGCTTGGAGGCGTGCACCTCGTGGCAGGCGCGGCACGTGCGTCCCTTCTGCTGGTTCACGTGGAGCCAGTGGAGGTTCCGGGCGCCGTTGCGGAAGCCGGTGAGACCCGTGCCGTTCTCCTTCAGCACGAGATCGGGTTGGTGGCACATGAAGCAGAGCTTGAAGGTGTCGATGTTGAACGGGGCGTAGAACTCCGGCGGGTAGTCCTCCTTCAGCAGCCGGAAGTGTTCCGCCGCGTGCGCCTCGTGGCACGAGGTGCAGTTGCCTTCCCGAATCGGACCATGGTGGTCGGGATTGTCGGCCAGCAGCTTCACCATGTTCACGATGGGTTCGCCGTCGGCCGTCTCGAGCGAAACGTTGTGGCAGTCGAGGCAGATCTCGGGCTGGTTGCCGCGTTGGAGCGACGCGAGCCGCGACGAGTGCGGCTCGTGGCAGCCTGTGCATCCGCCCTCGGCCATCACGGCACCGTGGACGACCTTCGACGACCGGGTGATCTGGTCGAAGCGCGCCTGGTGGCAGGACAGGCACAGTCCGGGCGCCTCGCCGAGGAGCTGGTACTTGTGGTTCGACGCGTGCGCGTCGTGGCACCGCGTGCAGCCTTCCTCGAGAGCCGCGTGCATGTGAAGCCCGGGTTCGCCCTGGGCCTGGATCTCGGCGTGGCAGGTCAGGCAGAGCGCCTTCGAGTCCTTGATGAGAAGCGAGGGCTCCGAGGAGCTGTGCGGCTCGTGGCACACGATGCAGGCGCCGATGGCCACCGGTCCGTGCACGAAGGACGATTCGGCGAAGTCGTTCCGGTGGCACTTCACGCACAGGTCGCGGGTTGGATCCAGGACGAGCGCTTTCGGAAACTCGGAGCCGTGGGGATCGTGGCACTCCATGCACTTGCCGTCGCGCACGGGCGCGTGCGTCACGTTCCCGTGGGGAAGCGCGTGGCAGCGCGCGCAGAGATCCTCCTTGGGAACGATGTAGAAGAACGTGTGTTGCTCGGCGTTGCCGAGGACGTGGCATGCCTCGCAGTTCCCCTCGGACGGTCCGTGCATGTGCTTGTGGCTGCGAATGTCGAGGTGGCACTCGCCCGCACACGACTCGCGCCCCGCCATCCCCGCCGCCGGCTCGCGGACGTTCTTTCGGTCGGGCAGGCCCTGGCCGGCGGTCGAGCCGTACCACACGAGGCAGGCAACGACCGCCAGCCCGAGTTGCCATCCGTACGCCGCTCTCGACCGGAGGACGCCCACGGCCAGGTTGCTGCACACGATGTGCCAGCGGCGGGTGATGCGCTCCGCCGCGCTCGATTCCGGTCGGACCGCCGTTCCCGGTGGCCCCCGGCCTCGGTCTCGGACCCTGGCCTCTCAAATTCGGAACCCGGTCCACGCGGAGGTTCCGAAAATCGGGAACCGGAACCGCCTCCCGTGCCTCTTGCCGCGATTTCGCGGTGGCACGGCCGTTGCCTCCGACTCGACGGGTCTCTCGGCCGATGGCGCAGCCGGGAAACTGGGGATGGTCGATCGGCTGACACGGGGCCGAGACCGGCCGAGCAGCGGCAAGCCTCGGTTGGAAGTCGGATCGCGTGCCCTGTCCGAACAACCATTCCCCACTGGCCCGCCAACGCGAGAGGACGCTCAAGGACCAACCGTGGGCCGAGACGATGCCTGGGAACCGGAGCGGATCGAAGAAGGGGACGGCGAGAGCCGAGGCGACCGGTCCACCTCCGTAGCGTCCCTTGCCTCGCCTTCGTCGCCTCCGACCGCACCGTGGCTGGTGTGGCTGATCGGGCCACTCTTCGTTGCCCTCGGCGCCTGGTTCGTCACCGCTTCCCCCTTGCCGGAGATCCCCTTGGGGACGCCGGCATCGGTGCCGCCGGGGAGCCTGAATCCCGTGCCGTTCGCACGCCCTGGCGCCGACCTCCCCGAGGTCGTCATCGGCGGCTACGACCATCGCTGCAACGAGTGCCACCGGTTCTTCGATTCGCCTCCGATCGAGCGCCGGACGCTCACGCAGCACACCGACATCGAGCTCGAGCACGGATTGAACAACCGCTGCTTCAACTGCCACGACGTCCGAAACCGCGAACTCCTGGTGCTCTACGACGGAACCAGGCTGTCGTTCGACCAGGTGCCTCGCCTGTGCGCGCAATGCCACGGCACGGTCTACCGCGACTGGCAGCGCGGCACGCACGGCAAGACGCTCGGGTCCTGGGACGCCGAGAGCGGCCGGCAGCGACGGCTCGGGTGCAACGACTGCCACAATCCGCACGCGCCCGCGTATCCGCCGTTCCGGCCCCTGCCCGCGCCGGACACCCTGCGGATGGGGAACCAGTCGATCGCGCACGCACACGGTGCCCGCCACGAACCCCTGCGACGGTGGTCGTCCGACGGAGCCGGGCATGGCGGATCGGTGCGGCACGACCGGACGGGCGACCACGCAGATCCGAACGCGCCGCTGGGCGGCAAGGAGCACCCGTGACCACGCGCATCTGGGACGGGCCTTCGGCGGGCGATGCGCCGACGACGCGACGGAGCTTCCTCCGCAACAGCGTTGCCGCGGCCGGCGGCATCACCGCGCTGGCGGCGGCGCTGAGTCCGCTGCGCGAACTGGCGGGCCAGGCGGACTTCTCCGTGGCCCAGTTCCTCCAGAAGCACTACAAGGAGATGAGTGCCCAGGAGATGGAGGCGGCTCTCGAGCGCATCCGCAGCGAGGTCGAACGCCGCTACGAGATCCGTCCCCATGTTCGGGACATCCGGCCGCAGGCCGGCGTCGAGTTCGTGTATGCCCTGAACCTCTCCCGCTGCATCGGCTGTCGACGCTGCGTGTACGCGTGCGTGGAGGAGAACAACCAGAGCCGGGAGCCGCAGATCCAGTACATCCGCGTGCTCGAGATGCCGCGCGGCACCCTCGACCTGGAGAAGGGCAACCACCACTACGACCGTCCGACCGTGCCCGACGCGTCGCACTTCTACCTTCCGGTGCAGTGCCACCAGTGTGCGAATCCGCCGTGCGTGAAGGTGTGTCCCGTGGAGGCGACCTGGCAGGAGCCGGACGGCATCACGGTGATCGACTACGACTGGTGCATCGGCTGCCGCTATTGCGAGGCCGCCTGTCCGTACTGGGCCCGGCGGTTCAACTTCGCCGAGCCATCCGTTCCCGCCGACCAGATCAACCCCGAGATGAGCTACCTCTCCAACCGCCCGCGCCCCAAGGGCGTGATGGAGAAGTGCCACTTCTGCCTGCACCGGACGCGGGAGGGAAGGCTGCCCGCCTGCCTCGAGGCGTGCCCCACCGGCGCCCGGAAATTCGGGAACGTGCTCGACCCCGACAGCGAGGTCTCGCAGATCCTCAAGACGAAGCGCGTGCTGGTCCTCAAGGAGGAGGTCGGCACGCTGCCGCGGTTCTTCTACTACTTCGACGAGCGGTATCCACGCGGCCTTGATCCGGACGCGGCGCCGATCGCCGAATCGCTTGGTCACCTGCCCGCTCCCGACGATCCCGCTCCGACCGAACACCACTCGTGATCCGCTACCTGAACTTCCTCTGGAGGTGCTTCCGCCTGAGCTTCGTGGGCGACTGGCGCTACACGCTCTGGATGTTCGTGCTGACGGTGGCGGTGCTCTTCGGCGTCAACGCCTACTGCAAGCAGTTCGTCCTGGGCTTGGCGACCACGGGCATGACCGACCAGGTGTCGTGGGGCCTCTACATCGCCAACTTCACCTACCTGGTCGGCATGGCGGCGGCGGCCGTGATGCTGGTGATCCCCGTCTACGTCTACCACAACCGCGAACTGCACGACCTGGTCATCTTCGGCGAGCTCTTCGCGGTGTCGGCCATCATGATGGCCCTGCTCTTCGTCACCGTGGACCTGGGACGGCCCGACCGCTTCCACCACCTGCTGCTGCGCTTCAACTTTCCGATCTCGATGCTGACGTGGGACGTGATCGTCCTCAACGGCTACCTGCTGCTCAACCTCCACATCTGCGGCTACCTCATCTACTGCGCCTACCGGCGGCGGCAGCCGAGCCGGCTGTTCTACATCCCGTTCGTGTTCCTGGCGATCGTCTGGGCCATCAGCATCCACACCGTCACCGCGTTCCTCTACAGCGGCCTGGGCGGACGGCCCTTCTGGAACTCCGCCGTGATCGCACCGAGGTTCCTGGCCTCCGCGTTCGCCGCGGGACCGGCCTTCCTCGTCCTGACGCTCCAGGTGATCCGTTCCGCCACCCGCTACGAGGTGACGGACAAGGCGCTGCTCACGCTGCGCAACATCATCACCGTCGCCATGACGATCAACATGTTCCTGCTGGGCTCCGAGCTCTTCACCGAGTTCTACACCCACTCGGCGCACGTGGCCTCGGCGCAGTACCTCTGGTTCGGCCTCAACGGGCGTCACGCCCTGATCCCCTGGATCTGGACGGCCCTGGCCATGAACAGCGTCGCGCTCGTGCTGCTCTACCTGCCGGCCTCGCGCCGGCCGCCGATCCTGAACACGGCGTGCGTGCTGCTGATCGTGGGCGTGTGGATCGAGAAGGGAATGGGCCTGATCGTGCCCGCCTTCATTCCCTCGCCGCTCGGGGAGATCGTCGAGTACGAACCCACGCTCAACGAGACGCTCGTCTCGCTCGGCATCTGGGCGTTCGGCCTGCTGCTCTACTCCATCCTGGTGCGGGTGACCGTGCCCGTGCTGACCGGCGAACTGGTGGACGAGGACACGGCCGGGAACGCCTTCGGGCCGGAGCGGCCGGGCGTGTCCGTCCACGAACCGAACCGCGACGCGGTGCCGCTGGGCGGTCCTGCGCTGCGCGCCGCATCCAACCCGCCTCGCCATCTTTCTCCGAATTGGGAGTCCGTTCCATGAGAAGCCGATCCATCAGCATCGTGTTCGTGGCCGCCGCCGTGGTCCTGGCCGGGACCGCGGCCGCCCAAGTGTTCGGACCGCGCGAGCTGAGCGAGGAGAGCAAGGCGTGTGCGGTCTGCCACAAGGAGCACAGCCCGGCCCTGTACCAGCAGTGGGGGGAGAGCAAGCACTACCGCGCCAACGTCGGCTGCTTCGAGTGCCACGCGGCCAACGCCGGGGAACCCGACGCCTACGAGCACTACGGACAGCTCATCGCCAACCTGGTCACGCCGAAGGACTGCTCCCGCTGCCATTCGAAGGCCGCGGAGGAGTTCGCGAACTCGAGGCACTCGAAGGCCGGGCGCATCCTCGGTTCGCTCGACAACACGCTGGCGGAGGTGGTGGAGGGAAATCACGGCATGAAGACGGCCGGAACGCCCGACGGCGTCTCGGCCGCCGCGGTTTCCGGATGCTGGCAGTGCCACGGCACCGAGGTGAAGGTGCTGCCGGGCGGCAAGCTCGATCCCGCCACGTGGCCCAACAGCGGGATCGGCCGTCTCAATCCCGACG
>JAGQOG010000273.1 GCA_020427695.1 Phycisphaerales bacterium | reverse complement strand
TCCGTTCGCTCGGGATGCCATTGGACGCCCAGATAGAACCGGCGCCCCGCGTCGGCCACCGCCTCGATCACGCCATCGGGGGCCGACGCCACCACGGCGAGACGGCCGGCGTCGGCCACCGCCTGGCGGTGGTGGCTCAACACGGTGCCCGACCCGAGGCTTCCGCGCACCGCGTGATGCATGCGCCCCCAGTGTTCGGCGTGGGTCGGAAGCGTTTCGGGAAGATGCTGGTGCAGGTCGCCGCCCGCGTGAAGCGCCATCATCTGCATGCCGAGGCAGATCCCCAGCACCGGCTTGTCGGCATCCGCGTCCAAGGCTCGAAGCAAGGCCAACTCGAATGCCTGCCGCGCGGGATCGACGGTCGTGGCTTGAGGGTGCGTCGGGCGGCCAAACGCTTCCATGATCGGATCGTCGCCGCCCGTCAGGACGATGGCGTCGCAGCGGCGCACCGATTCGGCGGCGCAGGCAACCGGGGGCAGAATCACCGGAAGGCCGCCCGCAGCGGCCACGGCATCAGCGTACGAACGCCGGCTGAAGTATCGGTCGCTCTCGGCGTCCGCGGTGAGACCGATGCAGGGGCGAATCATGCGTCCGCGAGCATACTGCTTCACGCGTCAAAAAAAGAACCACCGGCCAATACGCGGCGGTGTGGGGGGGGGACGCCGCGTGTTTAGGGGCCGGTGGCCTGGGAGGTGGCGCTTCGGTCGAAACGACCGAAGCGGGGATGGGGGCAACGTGTGGGTGGTTGCTCGAACTCGATTCCGTAGAGGGACGCCTTCATTTGTCCGTTCGCGTCGCCGCGGGGACATGTTCCCAACAACATCCAGTACGCTGGTGAGACGCATCGAGATGCACGGATGGGTCCATCTTTCTGCGAGTTTTTTTCCCTGCAGTCGCGGAGGCGGCGCTGGATGGCCTCCGAGGCCACCGGAACCGCGGAAGAGGCCGGCAAGAAGGGGCGTGCCCACGGAGCCGAGAGAGACGCTGAAGGACCCGTCCTAGCCGTGTACGGCGGGCGTCAGGTCGTTGCGCCGAGGTTCGTGGCCGCCGTTGGCCCCGGGTGTGGGCGTGTTGACGGGCCCGACGCCGGATCTCGGGCGCGCGTCGAGCGCTGCGGACGCCTCGTGAAAAGCCTGGCTCAACGCCTCGTCCTGATCGATGGCCTCGCCGAAGCGGTCCCGGATCTCGTCCCGGAGCATCACCGGATCGATTCGCTCACGCGGAACGGCCCAGCGGAAGAGGCTCAGCCAGTCCTCCGGCTTTGACGAGAGTCGCGCCGCCCGGTCGAAGTCGCCGCCCAAGGCGAGGGCTCGGAAGCGCAGCGCATCAATGTCCGCATCCACCGGGAGTTGGGTTCGGTCCAGCGTGGCCATCGCCTGCTTGGCGTCGCCCAGTTCCAGGAGCAGGCCGCACACCCGAAGAACCGCATCGCGCCGGACCGCGTTCGAAATCGTGCCTGGCTCGGCGTCCACGAGTCGCAAGAGCGCCTCGATTCGGACCTTGGGTGATGTGGGCAGCAGGCTGGCCAGCGCATCGTCGGCGGCGAGAACCTCGTCCAGCGGGATCGCGTTGGCCGCCCGCTGGAGATTCCCCTCCCATTCCGACTGCAACGACTCCGGTGGGCGAATCGCGGCGAGCTGCCGGATGCGGGCCAGGTCAACCGGCGGGTCGGCGAGGGCACGGACGGCGGCCGGGAAGACCGCCTCGTCATCCAGCTTGGCGACCAGCGGTTCCCATTGACCCCGGCGGCGAAGCGCCTCCGCCGCCGCTCGCCGCATGAGCGGATCGTCGTTCTGCAGAACATCCTGCAGCCGAACAAGGCCCGACGCGTCGCACGAGATCCCGTACAGGCGCACAAACGCCGGCGTCCAGCGAACATCGAGGGCACGCTCCGCCTTCTCCTGGACCTGTTCGCGCCAATCGTCCGGCAAACGCTTCTCGTCGTAGAGCCTGAACACGGCCCGAGCGGCCGCCTCGTCGAGTTTCGGATCGTCGAGCAACTGGACCAGCCGGGGGAATGCGGCGGCGGCCGGATGCCGAACCAGCACATCCAGGTACGCCTCGATCACCTTGGGATCCTGTTCGGTTTGGAAGGAGGCCGCGAACGCCTGCTTGAGGGACGAGCTCCCAAGGTCGTCGAGCAATCGAAGGGCGAGGGCCCGGATGGTGGGTTCCCGATCAGCCAAGCGTTCCGCCAGCGCCTGCTGGAGCGCCGGGGCGGGCACTTCGCCGTTGCGAATCATCCGATCGACGGCATCGAGAGCGAACACCCGGATCGGCGCCGTGTCGTCCGCCAACAGCGCGACCATGCGGTCCTGCCGCTGCTCCGGCGAGAGCGAGACGAACAGCTCCTGGTACGCTTGCGTGAGCCGAGTCGTGCGCCGGTCCAGCTCCCGCTGGAGGTCGTCGATCTGGCGTTGTCGGTCCGCAACCTGTGCCTCGAGCGAACGGACCTTGACTTGGAGGAACTCCTCAAGCGGCTTCCCCTGCACCTGTTGCCACCACTGCCGCCACGCCTCGACATCGTTCCCGTAGTCGAAGTTCGTGAGCTGCGTGAGACCTTGGCACGCGGCCGTGACCACTTCGGGGAGTTCGTTGTGGGCCGGGTCGAGGACATCCACCAGGGCCGCAACACTCTCCGTGGTCCGAAAACCGTCGAGGGCGTTGATCGCGAGGATGCGGAGCTCGGGGCCGAACGACCGGTCGAGCGCCACCGCGGCCAGCCTCCCGACCGGCTCCTCGGACCGAGCGAGGATCGGAACCACTTGGGGACGACGATCCGGGGGCAGCTTCGGCATCGCGTCAGCAACCGCGGACGCCAGCAGGTTGGGGACCGAACGGTCTCCCTCCGCAATCAGGGCGTTCAGGACCGCCTCCATCACCGGCGCCTCCCCCTGTCGAAGTCCCTCCTCCAGCACTTGCAGCGCCGGGGGGTCTCCAATCGTCAAGAGTCTCCGCGCGGCGCCAACGCGGGTCGGCTCGTCGATTCCCTTGGCCTCCAGGACGCTTCTCAGCCACGCCGCGTCGTCGCTCCCGTTGGCGGTCGTCGCCGATACCGGGCCCCCGTTCGACTGGCTCCAGACCGGCGCGGCGAAGAGGGCCACCGCCAAAGCGAAGCCGAACCGCGCGAATCTCGTTGAGCGAGTGGACATGGCGTGGCGGGGTGCGGAAACTCATCCGCGACGTGCGCAACATCCTATCGGCTCGCGGCTGTCGCCGACCGCAGGGTGCCTTCAACTCTTGGGATTCCCATGACCGACTGGTTCGGCGCTGACGATCATGTCGAACGAGCGCAAGAGCTCTTCCGCCGCGGCCGATGGGCCGAGGCGGAGGCGGAGTTGCGCAAGGCCCTGGCGTTGAGTCCGGACCGGGGAGAGTGGCAGTTCAACCTGGGGCTCACGCTGGAAGCCGCCGGGCGCGACGCCGAGGCCGTCAGTTGCTATCAGCGTGCCGCCGATCTCATGCCCGATCAGGCCGAGCCCTTGGTCGCCTTGGGACTCGTGTTCAACCGCGTCGGTCAACACGACGAGGCGATCGACACGCTGCGTCATGCGATCGCGCTCGATCCCGAGAGCGATCTGGCCCATGCCGGCCTGGTGGACAGCCTGGCGTGCCTCGATCGCCACGACGAGGCCGAGACGGCGTTCTACCTCGCCCAGCAGGATCTCGAGGAGTCGCCCCGCTGCCTGGTCGCGATCGCCGAGAGCCTCATGGTGCGGCGGGAGTGGAAGCGCGCCGGGTGGTGCCTGCGGGAGGCCATTCGACTCGAACCGACGCTTCCGCGCGTCAGGGCGCGGCTTGCCGCGGTGCTGGCGGCCACGGGACGGCGGGAGCGTGCGCTTCAGATGTACTGGCGCGAGTTGATGGACGATCCCGGCAACGTGGCCACGCTCCTGGACTTCGGCGATCTCCTCCTGGAGATGGAGCGCCTGCCGGAGGCGTCCGACAAGTACCGTCGCGTCTTGGAGATCGAGCCGGCCAACGTCGAGGCGCATGCGCGGTTGGGAGACCTGGCGATGCGCGGCGGTCGCATGGATCAGGCGCACGTCGAGTTCGAGCTCGTTGCGAAACTCGATCCGTCGTTCCCCGGCATCCGCCTGCGCCTCGCCGAGGCCCTGGTGCAACGCGGGCGAATCGGCGAGGCCCGCCGTTGGCTCGTGGCCGAACTCGACGCGGTGGCCGCGTCGGATTGGGCGGGCGATCTCATGCGCCTGGGCGACCTCCTGCTGTCCGCGAACGAACCCGAGCGCGCCGCCATGGTGCTCGATCGGGCGGTCCGGCGGGAGAAGACCGCCTCCGGTTGGCGGAAGTTGGCCTTGGCTCGCTTCCGATCTGGGGACCGGGCCGGCGGCATGGCCGCCAGCCGGCAGGTGCTCCGAATCGAACCGCACTGCGTGGCGGCCCTGCACAACCTTGCGCTGGCGTGGCTGGAACTCGGAAGCACGCGCCGCGCCGCGGCCTGCGTCCGGCGGGGCTTGCGGATCGATCCTCAGGACGAGGGGTTGCGCCGGATCCGGAGCCGCCTCTGGCTGGCTCAGGCCATGGGCGTGCTGGACCGCATCTCGGGGGTGACCCCGGCCACGGCCGTCGCCACCGCAGCCGACCCTTCGCCCCGCTGAGGCCAGTCGAGCCCGGCCGACTCCAAACGGACCTTGCGCGGACGACCGCCGTCGGCGACACACGCAGAGCCGGCCGCGAGTCGTCGGGAATCAGAGCGTCGCGCTGGTGTACGGCAGCAGGGCCATGAAGCGAGCCCGCTTGATGGCCCGCGCGATGTTCCGCTGCGCCCGCGCGCTGGCGCCGAGACGCTTCCGGGAGAGGATCTTCCCGTTGGGCGTCAACATGCGCCGAAGCTCCTCAACCGCCTTGTAGTCGACGAATTGGGTGTGCTCGCTCGTGGCGCGGGGACGGTTCTCGGTGTGGGCAAACTGGCTCATGGGATCTCGTCGTGGATGCTCGTCAAGGGCAGCTCCGGCAAGACGGCCGGAGCGACGCGAAGGGCGGACATTGTATCGCCCCTCGAGTTCCGGGCAAACCGTCGCCTCCGGTCGCTCGCCGGAGGCCGGACCCGCCGAGGCGGCTCCCACGGGTCGGCCCCGGTAGGATCAGTCCGTGCGGCGTCTCGCCCTCCGAGTGCTCACCGCGATCCAGCTCACTCGACTGACGATGGCGTTCGGCGCCGTCAGCGATCTCTGGTTCGTGATCCTCCTGTCCCGAGCCGGCGGCGGCGCGGGGGTCGATGCCAACACGCCGGTGCTGACCATGAGCCTCGGGAGCGCCCTGGTCGCCGGCGCCGTCGTGGCGGTCGGCCTGTTCGGTTTCGGAGCGGCGCTCAACGATCTTCTCGACGCGCGTCACGACACCGCGTTCAGTCCGGATCGACCGATCCCGGCGGGACGGATCCGAACCGGCCAAGTCGCGGTCGTGACCATCGGCAGCCTGTTGGTCGCCATGGTGGGCGCCACGGCGCTCGGCCAAACCTCCCTGTTGATCACGGCGCTCACCGCGGGCGGGATCCTCTTCTACAACGCGACGGCGAAGCACATTCCTGCCGTCGGTCTCGTGACGATCGGCCTGGTGCATGCCCTTCACATGCTCATCCCCAACGAGCACCTGGCGTTCATGCTCCCCGTGTGGCTCGTGATGACCCATGCGGTCCTGATCGCGGCCGCGGTGTACCGGCTCGAGGACAAGCGACCTCGACTGTCCGGCCGATCGCTTGCGTCCGCGGGGATCGGCTACCTGTTCTGGTCGGCGCTGATCCTCTCGCTGGGTGCCTGGCGGGCGGGCGAGAGTGGACTTTGGCCCATCGCCACCAGTCCATGGCGCGTCCTGGTGCCGATGGCCACGGCTGCACTGTTCGTCGTGGTCGCCCGGCGGAAGACGACGGGGGTGACCAACCGGGTCGCGGCGGAGAAGTTGCGGCGCTATGGCGCCATGTGGCAGAGCCTCTACGGCGCTGCGTGGCTGTTCGCGGCGGGGCTGTCGGCGCCGGCCGTCTGGATCGGGCTCTTCGCGCTGGCCGGTTTCGTCGGGATGACGATCATCAAGGAAATCAACGGCCTCACCGGCCGTCCGATCGCGTACCGAGGATGAGCATGCGGAGAATCGCGTTGGCGCTCGTGCTCGGCCTGCTCTCGCTCCCGGCGCTGGCCTATCTCCTCCTCCTGCCGGATGCGCCCGATCCGCGCGAGTGGCAAGAGCACTTCGACCATGGCCGGGTCTGGCTGGTGAGCGAGCGCTCCGACGCCGGCCGGTCGTGGATCGTGTTCGACCGCTACGGCGATCTGCGCCAGGGATCGCTGCATGCCCCGGCCGTGTTGCCGCCATGGGTGCCTCCACTCCCCACCGGCCCCGACGAGCGGCTCCGCTTGGGCTACCTCGCGGTCGGCTGGCCGCTTCGCTGCTTTGTCGCGGCGTGGGAGGATCGGACCGATCTGAAGTGGCTCCCGCCGGCGGCGGAGATCGATGAGGACGGCCAGTCGATGGACCGCGCTTCGGCGGAGTTGCGCCGACCATCCAACTGGGGGAACGCGCGGGTGCTGCCCGCCAACGCCGCAATCGACGCCCTGCTCGGCGCCGCCGCTTGGTGGGTCGTGCTGACCGCGATCGCCGCCGTTTGGAGGGCGCGACGCTCGCGCGAGGCTCCCCGCCACGGGAACGGCGGCTGACCCGGATCTGCGCCGACCCGTCACTCCGCCGGGAGCATCGGCACGATCACCTGCACCAGCAGGAAGAGGGCCGCCGCCAATCCAGCGAATGCGAAAAGCGCCTGCACGGTCATCAGGACCACCTGCCGCCAATACCGGTCGAGGGTCGGCAGTCGGTAGGCCTTGTAGATCATCGCGATCCCGAAGCAGAGCGGGACGATGAGGAGCGGCCACCAGTCGTACGCGCTGTAGAGCGGATCGAGGAACGGGATCCAAGCCAGGAGTGCATGGGAACCGTGGGTCATGCCGCACTGCTCCCGGTCGTGCGCGACCGACGAAAGCCCGCGTCGAGCACGATGACCGCGTTCATGAGTCCGGCGAGGGCGATGTACAGCGTGCCGAACTCGTTGACATGGGCCAGCGCCTTCCGCTTGGACACCTTGCCCCCCTTGTTGGTCGAGGCCGCGCCAACCGGCGTGGACACCATCGACTCCGGCGGGCCGTTCTTCAGCAGGGCGGTGTTGCCCATGTCGGCCACGAACGCGATGGGCCCGCAGCCCGCTTGGGCGACGAACCACAGCGCGTCCTCCCGCCGGTCCACCGCATCGATCCCGCCGATCAGCAGTCCGCCGAGGAACAGAAAGAGCACACCCGACATGATGAGGATGCCCCTTTGCCGCTCGCCGCGGGCGATGTGACCGAGGCCGGGCCAAAGCCATGCCAACGCCATCGACAACGGATGGAACCCGAGGGACTCGTCGCGGTTCGAGGTCATGTTTCCGGGGCCAGTCGGTCGGGCGCGGGGGCGCGGTGTGCGTCGCTCGGGATCCCGTCCCGCGCGGGGTCCCATAGTGTACCGGAGGCGGCCCGCCAGGTCGGACGGAT
This sequence comes from Phycisphaerales bacterium, assembly GCA_020427695.1. Taxonomy (GTDB): domain Bacteria; phylum Planctomycetota; class Phycisphaerae; order Phycisphaerales; family SM1A02; genus JAGQOG01. The sequence goes on along the minus strand of JAGQOG010000273.1, from coordinate 1,349 downwards.
GATCGAACTCCCCGCCTCAGCACCCCAGCTCCGCGCGGGACGGTCAAGGAGGACGCCGGTCTGGCCGACGAGCAGGACCATGACCCAGCGATCCGCGCGACAGAAGAAGGACGGTCCACGCGCCGCCGAGGTGGTTGATCGCCGTCTCGGACTCGATCGACGAAGCGCCTCCAGCGAGACGCCAACCAACCTGGAGCGTCGCCGCGGTCCCGGCCGCAGGCTTTCGGACCACCTTCGTTCGGCCGAGGAAGGCTCGCTCACGGAGGAGCAGTTCCTGTTCGTCATGGCCATCGACGCGTTCAAGCGCGTCAACGGGAAGACCTTCCCGTCGTGGACCGACGTGCTGGAGGTGATTCGAAAGCTCGGATACCGCAAGACAATGCCGAGCCAACTGAATCTCGGCGGGCGCGCCGCCGACTGGACGGAACGGGCCGACGCTCCCCTGGCGCCGTCGCCACAGGACACGCCGGACGCGGACGGGCACGCCGAAGCCGCATGACGGGCCGGCTCGGCCGGGAGCGTCCGGTTCCGTTCGAGCCTCAACGCCAGGTCGTCCGAACGCTCACTTGGCCTGCTTGTACCAGTCGACGTTGATCTGGATGTACTTGTGCCATTCCGCCGGAAGATCCTCTTCCGGGTAGATCGCCTGCACGGGGCACTCGTCCACGCAAAGGCCGCAGTCGATGCAGACATCGGGGTCGATGTAGAGCATCTCGGCGTCCGAGTAGTCGGTCTCGTTCTTGGTCGGGTGGATGCAATCGACCGGACACACCTCAACGCAGGCGGTGTCCTTCGTGCCGATGCACGGTTCGGCGATGATGTGGGTCATTCGGCGCGTTCCTCTTGGCGTCGTGCCCGGCCGATTCGAGCCGGCGCACGGGGCAGATGATAGTGGCCTCGACCGCACCACGCGCCGCATTCGCGGGCCCAGCTCCCCCGGGAGCGCCGTGCACGACGCCTCCGGCCGACGGGATGCCGCACGACGAACGGGCGGCAGGCTCGCTCGACACTCCGGCCCGGAACCGCGACGACTCCCCGACAACGAGAGGAAGCACGGCAAAAACGAACCCGGGGCCGGCTGAGCCGGCCCCGGGTTGACTGTCTGCTTCCGAGGATTACATCCCCGCGACCATGACCGCGGCCACCTTGCGGCGAGCCTTCTTGCGACGAACCTTCTTGCGGGTCGCCTTCTTGGCGGCCTTCTTGCGGGTCGCCTTCTTGCGCGTCGCCTTCTTGCGGGTCGCCTTCTTGGCGGCCTTCTTGCGAGTCGCCTTCTTTCACGTCGCCTTCTACCGGCTCGCCTTCTTCCTCTCTGCCCTGTTCACGGCCTTCTTCGCGTTCGCCTTCGT
>JAGQOG010000272.1 GCA_020427695.1 Phycisphaerales bacterium | reverse complement strand
GGATCGACCAGCTCCGCGCCCGCGACGATCGACTGGGTGGCGAACGGTTCCGCCGCGACTTCGAGCGGCTCGCGGCGCGACACCGGTAGCCGTCCCTACCCCAGCAGCCGCAGCTCGTCGCGCAGGATCGCGGCCAGCTCGAAGTTCTCGTTGGCGATCGCGGCCCGAAGGCGGTCCTCGAGTTCGACCCGCTGACTGGCGGGAAGCTTGGGCACCAGCGCCTCGCGCAGCGCTTCGAGCGTCCGCACCTCGTGCTCCGCGTCCGCATCGAGGTCGATATGTCCCGCCTCCGCATCGACGCGGATGTCGGCCAGCGCGTGCGCGACCGCTTCCAGCGCGATGGAGAGTCGGCCCGAGCGGACGGCCCGCGCGACTTCGGTCCGGGCGCGCATGGTCAGCACGCTTGGTCGCAGCCGGGCCGCCAGTCGGCGGTCGAGCGACTCGGCGCCGTGCCGCCAGAGCATGTCGATCGCGTGAAGATTCCACCCGACATCGCGTTCGGCCTCGTCGAACCGGTCGATGGCCAGGAGCGCCGCGGCCCGCTGGTGGCGGAGGTGAATCTCGTCCCGCACCGCCGCGCACACTTCGGGCGCAAGCTCGTCCGGCCCGGCGCCGATCGCGTCCAGGACCGACGGCCGCCCGTCGGGACGACCCGACATCTCCAACTGCAGCACGCCCAACGGTACGCGGACCTGGAGGAGCGGACGTCCGTCGGCGGCCTCGATGAGCCGCACTTGCGTCGAACCCGGGTCGAAGGGCCACGCATTGAGCAATTCGCTGATGTCGCCCATGTCGCCTTCGGCCATAGACTCGATCCGACTGGATCCGACTGGATCCCGGACGCCGCCACTCCTGTTATCGGCGCAGGAGGCGACGCGGTTCCAGCGCCAACCGCAGGGTCGCCCAGCAAGACCGGTCGCGGCGGGGTCTTCGTTCAAGGCGGATGGGCCCGCGGGTCGATGAGCGGTCGGCTGGGGAATCAGTTGAACCCGCCTCGGCGAGGGGTTAGCATCGCCGCGGAGAGTTGTAGAAGGAGTTCGAGTTGACAGCGATCCGATCGCGGTTCACCGACGAATAATTCGCTGCTGTTCAAGAGGTTGCAGTCGACGGCCCCATGCTGTCACGCTGCGAGAGAGTTCCGGTCCCTTGGAGGGGAACCGCATGGCACGCCCGTCGCTGCAGTCCGACCTGCAGGTCTATCTCCGGCAGATCAACGAAGTGCCGCTGCTCACCGCCGAGGAGGAGAAGATTCTCGGATGGCGCATCATCAACGACAACGACCATGAGGCCAAGGAGCGGATGATCACCGCCAACCTGCGGCTCGTGATCTCGATCTCGAAGAACTACTCCAACCGCGGACTCCCGCTCGCCGACCTGATCGAGGAGGGGAACATCGGCCTCATCCGTGCGGTGGAGGGGTTCGATCCGGCCCAGGGCGCCCGGTTCTCGACGTACGCGTCGTGGTGGATCAAGCAGGCGATCAAGCGCACGCTGATCAACGCCGTGCAGCCGATCCACATTCCCGCCTACATGGTGGAGCTGATCGCGCGCTGGAAGGAGGCGACGCGGCGGCTGGAGGAGGAGCTTGGACGACAGCCGACGGCGCAGGAGCTGGCCAAGGCCATGCGCCTGCCGGTCAAGAAGCTGGCCATCATCCGCCGCGCGGTCAAGGCCATGCACTCGGGATCGCAGGCTCCGCTCGGGGAGGACGGCGACGCGATCGATCTGGCCGATCTGTGCGCCGACCATCGAACCGAGCCGCCGGACTCGATGATCGCCCAGACCGAGGAGTTCCAGGTCATTCTGCGCCTCCTCGACAGCATCGACGAGCGCGACGCACGCGTCCTGAGGCTTCGGTTCGGCCTCGAAGGCCAGGAACCGCTCACGCTCAAGCAGATCGGCCAGCAGGTCGGACTGACTCGGGAGCGGGTTCGCCAGATCGAGGTCGATGCCTTGCGGCGCCTGCAGGCCCAACTCTCCGACGATCGCCCCAGCCGCTTCTACCGCAACGGCGGTCACAACGGCCACAACGGTTCGGCGGCACCACCCGCGCGCAACGGACGCGCGGCCGAGAACGGCCACCACGGCTCGAACGGACACCTCGATCCCCGGAGCATGAACGGCACGTCGCGACGGCAGAAGCCGCGCGCGCAGGCGGGGTGAGCGCGGGGTATCGAGGCAACTAGGCATCGAGGCATCGAGGCATCAAGGGCTCGCGTACTCGGACGCCCCGCGCAATCGGGTCGTTCGCGCGCCCGATCGTCCCCTACTTCTTCACGAACGGCATCTTCACCACCTCGGCATCGACGAGCGTGCCGCGGAGATCGATGGCGAGTCGCGTGCCGGGTTCGGCGTGATCGCGGGCGACCAGGGCCATGGCGATCGGACGATCCAGGC
>JAGQOG010000271.1 GCA_020427695.1 Phycisphaerales bacterium | reverse complement strand
GTGTCGTCGATCTCCCAGGCCTGCGCCTCGTTCGCCTGGAGAAGGATGTCGGCGTTGATCGGCGTGGTGGGCAGGACGAACCCGCCCAACCGGTCGCCGGTGATGGTGACGACGCGCCCGCCGCTCTGGGCCAGGGCCATGGAGGGAGCGAACCCCGGCACCAGCGCCGACGCGGCGACCAGCCCAATGACGAACGAGCGGGCGACCCTCTGGGCGAACCTGCGGACGACCAGGCGGCGGCGCCGCCCATGGCGGCCCGACGCCCGGAACGGGCCGGACACTCCAACGGGCGACTGGCGCGGTTCCCGTGGCACGGGCCGGATCATACCAAGGGCGATGAAGGGCGATTCGGCTTCCCGCGGCGGTCGCCGCGCGCCGGCGGCGGTCAGTTGCCGCCCTCGTCCACCGCCGCGGCGCCCTCCTCGATGTCGGGTTCGACGCCAAGGTAGGAGAGGGTCTGGTCGATGATGTCCCGTGCCGCCGGTCCCGCGGTCAAGCCGCCGAAGTGCTGCTTGCTGCGGTCGGGATCGTCGATCACCACGAGGACGGCGATGCGGGGGTCCTTGAACGGCGCACCGGCGATGAAGCTCGCCGTGTACCGGTCCTGGAAGAACCCCTTGTGCCCGACCTTCTTCTCGAGCGCCTTGGGGATCGGCAACTGCGCCGTGCCGGACTTGCCGAACATCTGGTACCGCGACGACTGCGCCTTTCGGCCGGTGCCGTCGGTCATCACCATGCGCATGGCTTCGCGGGTCATCCGCGCAATGGGGGCGCTGACCGCCCGCTGCGGGAGGGTCATGGACTCCTGCTCGACATCGTCCGGCAGCGACATGCGCAGATCCACCAGCGTGCCGTCGCGACAGAAGGCGGAGAACGCGCGGATCATCTGAAGCGGCGTGACGGAGATCTCCTGCCCCATCGGAACCGAGGTTTGCGTGTAGTGCGTCCAATTCTTGGGCGTGGTGACGAGCCCCCAACTCTCGCCCGGCACCCCCGAGCCGGTGGCGCGGCCGAATCCGAACCGCTTGACCGCCTCCTGGAGTTCCGCGGGCGTCATCCGCTCGCCGACGTAGGCCATGCCGGAGTTGAGGCTCTTGATCAGCACGGTGCGCCAGGTGACCGGGCCCATCGGCTTCACATCGCGGATCGTCCGTCCCCGGCTGGTGGTGTACGGTCCGCTCGACGGAAGCGGGAGCACCTCGTCGGGACGGGCCCGCTTGAACTCCGTGGCCATCGACCAGACGAAGGGCTTGAAGGTGGATCCGGGTTCGTAGGGATCGGTGGCGCACCGGTTCCGGCCGAGCGACGGGTGCTTGTCGCGATCGTCGGCGGGAATGACCTCGAGGAAGCCCTTGCGCGGCTCCGTGCGCAGGATGTCGGCCATCGCCAGGATGTCGCCGGTCTCGATGTCGACCACCAGCGCGCGGGCGCCGCGGGCGTTGAACTCCTGGACCGCCTGCTCCAGGCGGATCTCGACCGCCTCCTGCACCACCAGGTCCAGGCTCATCCGGACCTGCGAACCGTCCTGCTTCGGCACGTAGCCCGCAGGTTCGATCCACAGGGCACGGTTCCTGGCGTCGCGCAGATAGGTGAACTTGCCGTCGCGCGGCTTGAGGTCCTCGTCGAACCGGAACTCCGCGCCGGCGAGACCGGTGTGCTCGGCGCCGACGAAGCCCAAGGTCTGGATCCCCACCTCGCGATTGGGATACTCGCGCACGAGTCGCGGCTCCAAGCCGACCCCAGGCAGCCGCGCCTGGGCGATCGCGTCCACCTGCCACGGCTCGAGGAGGTTGTTGACGACCACGTAGCGCGAACCGGGGTGGCGCGCGACCAGCTGCAGGAGCTCCTGCGGATGCCCGCCGATGCGGCCGGTGATGTCCCGGATCGTCTCGAGCAGGTTGTCGATGGCGACGGGATCCAGGAACAGCCGATAGCCGATCGTGCTGGTGGCGGCGACGCGGCCCCGGCTGTCCACGACGTCGCCGCGGCGCGCGATCTCCGTCCGCGTCGTCGTCGGCGGCACCAGGAAGGTCCGCAACTCGGGCGACGGCTCGATCTTGAGCTGCCCCACCCGAACCACGGTCAGTGCCAGAAGCACGACCACCGCCGGAATGCTCCACCGCGCGAAACGACCGACACGCTCGGCCTGGGCCCGTCTCAAGTCGTCGCCGCTCATCCGCCGTACTCCATGCGATCGCCGCGGGGCACCGGTGCCGGTGGCACTTCCGCATAGTGCGGGCCGTCGTTCCACCGCCGCTGGTCCAGCCGTCCGGGGATCGACTCCCACTCGACGCCCAGTCGCTCGATCGCCCGCCGAACGCGGTCGGGCCGCGTGGCGAACGCGATGTCCGTGCGCAGACGCCACAACGCCCGCTCGTGCTGGCGAAGCCGCATGTGGGTGCGCGACATCTCCGCCGCGAGATCGATGCGCTGCTGGCGTTGCACCAGCAGCACGCACGAGAGCGCGCCGAGCGAGAGGATGATCAGGGTCAGCTTCCCGAACAAGGCCTCGGATCTCCGACGGAGTGCGGAAGCGGCCGCCGGCGCGGCGGACGCCCGGGCGAGGTCAGCGGCCGGATGCAGGCACCCGGATCACCATGCCGGGAACCACCTTGTCGGGATCGTCGAGGCGATCGCGGTTCAGCGAGTGGATCTCGGGCCAACGGCCGCGGGAACCGAGCACCTTGCGGGCGATCTTGACGAGCGTGTCGCCGTCCTGCACGGTGTAGTTCTTGGTGGCGGACGCGACCGCACGATCGGGCGCGGTCGTGGCGGGAGCGCCGGCGGTCGAGGACGAACCGGTTCCGGCGGCGGCCAGGCCGAGCACGGCGGCGTCGGGCAGCTTCAGGGTCGCGCCCTCGCGGAGCTTCTCCGCATTCCCGAGGTCGTTGTAGGCCGCGAGCGCCTTCCACGCGTTCCCGTCGCCGTACTCGCGCTTCGCGATGGCGTAGAGCGTCTCGCCGGCGCGCACCTCGTAGGAGCGGTCGCTCGACGGCTTGCGCCCCGGCACTCCGCCGGTGGGGGCGGGCTGGATGGTCAACACGCGCACACCGCCCTCCGGCGCCAGCGGATCCTGGATCCGAGGGCCGATTGGCTCGATGGGGG
>JAGQOG010000270.1 GCA_020427695.1 Phycisphaerales bacterium | reverse complement strand
CTTCATCGGCTCGAACTTCGTTCACTTCCTGCTCGAGCGCGACTCGGACGCCCGCGTGATCGCGGTGGATAACCTCTCGTTCGCGGCGAACCCCGCCAATCTCGACGGCATCCGCGAGCGGATCGAGTTCGTGAAGGGCGACATCTGCGACTTCGAGCCGATGCTCGACCTCTACCGTCGCCACCGGCCCGATTTCGTCGTCAACTTCGCGGCCGAGAGTCACAACGACCGCGCCGTGGTCGACCCCTCCTCCTTCGCGCGGACGAACGCGCTCGGCGCGCAGACGCTGCTCGAGGTCTCGCGCCGCTGGCCGGTGTCGCGCCACCTCCATGTCTCGACCATCGAGGTGTACGGCGAGCTGCCGGAAGAGGCCTCCTGCTTCACCGAGGCGAGCCCGCTCAACGCCAAGACCCCCTACAGCGCCGCCAAGGCGGCCGGCGACCAGTTCGTCCGGGCGTACATGCAGACCTACCCCGAGATGGACATCGCCATGACGCACTGCGCCAACAACTACGGGCGCTTCCAGTTCCCCGAGAAGCTGATCCCGCTGATGATCACCAACGTCTTGCGCGACCGGAAGGTGCCCGTCTACGGCGACGGCCTGCAGATGCGCGACTGGCTCCACGTCGACGACCACTGCGCGGCGATCCTGGCGATCCTGCGGGGACCGCGGACGACGCCGACGGCGGAGGCCGCCACCCGTCCGGAGCTGCTGCCGATCTTCGACATCTCGGCGCGCAACGAGAGGACCAATCTGGAGATCGTGCGCTCCGTGCTCGCGCTGCTCGGACGCGTCCCCGAAGAGTGGATCGAGCACGTCCCGGACCGGCCGAACCACGATCGCCGGTACCTGATCGACCCCGGGAAGCTCGAGACGGCGCTCGGTTGGAGGCCCGCGATCCCCTTCGAATCGGGGCTCGAGAGCACCGTCCGCTGGTATGTCGATCACCGGAGCTGGTGGGAGGACATTCTGGCTCGAACCGGGGAGTTGGCCTTCGACTGGGGCGCCGCCCGCCCCAGCGGGCGGTAGGGTGCTCTGTGACAAAGTCCGCTTGACGGATCAGCATAAAGCCCTCAGAATGACGCCACGCGTCCCTCGAGACCCCCGTCCGGATCCACGGGCGGCAGGGAACTGCACCGGACGAGAGCGTTCGCCGAGGGCGGTTAAGGAGAGGAGGATGAGACTCGTGAGAATGAAGAACTGGACGGTGGCTTTCGCGATTGCCGCCCTGGCGTTGGCGGTTCCTGCCCACGCCGACCTCTGCACGATCGAGGCGACCCCGGCGGCGACGTTGCTGCTGCCCTACTTCGAGGTCGACATCGACAACGCCGATGGCGTGGACACGTTCATCTCGGTGAACAACGCCTCCAATGAGTCCGTGCTCACGCACGTGATCGTGTGGGGCGACTGGTCGGTCGAGGCGCTCGACTTCAACATCTACCTGACCGGCTACGACGTTCAGACGGTCGGTCTCGGTCTGATCATCCGTGACGGCATTCTGCCGCGCACCGCCAGGAGCACCTCGGTGAGCCCGATCGGGCCGTACTCCGGTTCGGCCCCCAGCTACCCCGGCTGCAGCGGAATCCTCCCCTACACCAACCCGGCTCTCGACGCCGAGTTCCTGGCGCACCTGCAGTCGATCCTCACCGGCGGCCCCTCGTCGTACTACGGCGGACTGTGCGGCGGCGAGAACTACGGCGACAACATCGCCCGTGGTTACGTGACGATCGACGTCGTCCACGACTGCACCCTGCTCACGCCCTGCGACCCCGGCTACTTCACCAGCGAGGGTGGCGTCTACTACGAGGGCCTCGGCGGCTACGAGAACGTCCTCTGGGGCGACTGGTACATGATCGACTACGCGAACAACTTCGCGCAGGGCGACACGCTGGTCCACATCGAGGCCGTGCAGCCGGGCGACCAGGCGGGCATGGCGGCGATCTCGGCGGGCAGCTTCTACAACCGCTGCGTCATCGCCGAAGACGGGTTCACCACGCCCTGGGCGGACCTCCGCGAGTCGCTCGCCACCACGTTCGCGACCCGCTTCTACCAGAACGCGGCCTTCACCGGCGGCACCGACTTCCTGGTCTGGAAGGACTCTCAGTATCCGCACGACCGCGGCTACAGCTGCGGTGGCGGTCCCTTCTGGTGGCCGCTTCCGGAGGCGCAGGTCGTCTTCTTCGACGAGCAGGAGAACCCGGAGACGGTTTGCACCATCTCCCCCTGCCCGCAGGAGGACGTGCTCTTCCCGAACGAGACCAATCGCGTGTCGGTGACCGACATCGACGTCACGCCGGAGTCCGGTTGGGTCTACATGAACCTGAACCAGAACTTCGGCGCCCCGTACAGCTACCTGGCGCAGGCGTGGGTCTCGGCGATCCACAGCGCCGAGGGTCGCTTCAGCGCGGGCCTGTCGGCCATCCAGCTCGACTCGTTCTGCGACGTCCGCAGCATCATCCTCGGACCGTACGGCGACGACTATCCGTACTCGCAGCCGCTCGTGAACTACTTCAACTCCAACTACTACTACGGTGACGGCGGCATGGCTCCGCGGCAGCAGCCGCGCAGCGGCCAGGCCAAGAGCTGGAACTGATCCACTTCTCCTGACGCGAAGGGAACGGCGCGGGTCTCGCGACCCGCGCCGTTTTCTTTTGGCCCGGGCGTCGCTCCGTGCGCTCGGGCCGCATGTCGTATGATGCCCCCCCGCGACGCCGTCGCACCGTTCGAAACGATGACCGAGTCGATTTCCGCCGCCGCCCCGCGACCTCTCGCCTGGTCGCGGGAGTCCCTGCTAGCCGACTACGCGCTCGGCTGGCGGAGCCGTCACGCCTCGCTGATCGGGCGGCGCGAAGTGCTCACCGGCAAGGCGAAGTTCGGCATCTTCGGCGACGGCAAGGAGCTGCCGCAGCTCGCGATGGCCCGCGCGTTCCGCGACGGAGACCTGCGCTCCGGCTACTACCGCGACCAGACCTTCATGCTGGCGATCGGCGCCGTGACCGTAGAGCAGCTCTTCGCGCAGCTCTACGCGGACGCCGATCCGGAGCGGGACCCCTCCTCTTCCGGCCGGCAGATGAACGCCCATTTCGCCACCCGGATGCGGACTCCACGAGGCGAGTGGCTCGACCTGACGCAGAG
>JAGQOG010000269.1 GCA_020427695.1 Phycisphaerales bacterium | reverse complement strand
TACGAGCTGGTGCAGCGCAGTGTCGAGCTGGCCATGACGATCCGCGAGCGGATCCACTCCGACGCGCTGCTGCAGAAGTACTTCCGGGTGCTCGGACCGAAGGACATGATCCCAGGGGAGTTCCGGCCCTCCAACCTGGAGTACTACTTCGATCCGGCGGTGGGCTGGAACCGGATGGAGTCCGCGTGGCGCACCGACGAGGTCACGCTGGATCCGACGCGGATCACGATCGACGTCGGTCGCACCGGCATGGACGGCGACACGTTCAAGAAGCTCCTCATGGATCGCTTCGACATCCAGATCAACAAGACCAGCCGCAACACCGTGCTGTTCATGATCCACATCGGGATGACCCGCGGCATGATCGCGCACCTCGTGAAGGTGCTGACGACCATCGCGCAGGAGCTCGACGACCGCAACGAGCACCTGAGCCGGATCGACCGGCAGATCTTCGACCGCAGGGTGCGCTCGCTGACCGTCGAACTTCCTCCGCTGCCGAACTTCAGCCGCTTTCACAGTGCGTTCGTTCCCCTGGGCGACGGCACGACGCCCGAGGGGAACATGCGCAAGGCGTTCTTCCTTGCGTACAACGACGGCGTGTGCGACTATGTCAAGCTTGACGAGCGGCTTCTGCAGGCCGTGCGCGGAGGACGAGAGGTCGTTTCGGCCTCGTTCGTCACGCCGTATCCGCCGGGGTTCCCGGTGCTGGTGCCGGGACAGGTCATCTCCGCCGAGATCCTCGAGTATCTCCTGGCGCTCGACGTGAAGGAGATCCACGGCTACGAGGCGGAGCACGGCCTGCGGGTGTTCTCCGCCAGCGCGTTGGCGGAACTCGAGGGCACTGCGGAACGGCAATCGCAGACCCGGACGCGGGCGGACCGTTCGCCGCCGCTTCAGCCCGCCGCGAACAGCAGTTCGAGCACCAAAGGCACGCCGGCGAGCCGGCAGCGAACGGAAGGAGCGAGCACGTGAGCAAGACCCGAACGGCCACCACCGCCACGCGTGCGACGAGCGCCGTCGCCAAGCGCAAGGTGCGGAAGAAGTCCGCCCGGAAGACGACCAAGAAGGCCGCCAAGCAGACGAGGAAGAAGCCGGCCAAGAAGGCGGCCAAGAAGGCGGCCAAGAAGGCGGTGGGAAGAAAGAAGAAGGCCCTGCGCAAGCGCGCCGCCAAGGCGACGGGGGCCTCCCGCAAGGCCTCGAAGAAGCGCACGGTGCGGAAGAAGTCGGGGAAGCGGGCCACCAACACGGTCCGCAAGGCCGCCTCGAAGCGCCGGACGGCCGGCAAGCGCGCCGCCGCGACGAGCCGCAAGACCGCACCGAAGCGCAAGGCTGCCGTCCGGCGCGCGGGCACCACGATCAAGGGGGGACGAACCCGCTCCTCGGCCCGTCCGCGCCTCAACGGGATCTCGGACATCCGTCGGTTCTTCTACCGCGACGAGACGCCCGTCTACTTCATCAGCGCCACCAACTTCAACCTGCTCGGCATGGACGAGTGGGTCAAGAACTTCCACTTCATCAACTACATCGACTGCTTCGACGGACAGCATCCGCGGGTCTTCGTGCCGCGCGAGATCCCCCATCGTCCGTTCACCTGCATCGAGGACATCAACAACTACCTGCTCGAGCACAAGGGCGTCGTGGACTTCCTCCAGTCCCGCGGCAGCGGCGGCCGAGCGGTGTTCCTGTTCTTCGACGAGCGCACCGAGGAGCTCTGCCAGGAGCTTGGCCTGGAGCTCTGCTTCCCCTCCGCGAAGCTGCGCCGAATGGTGGACGACAAGATCTCCGCCACCCGCATCGCCGATCGGGCGGGCGTGCCGAGCGTGCCGAACGTGCTGTCCCGGGTCGGCTCCTACGCCGAGCTTCGCAAGGTGTCCCGCCGGCTCGGCGAGCACCTGGTCGTGCAGACGCCGTTCGGCGACTCCGGACACACCACGTTCTTCATCTCCAGCGAGGACGACTGGAAGCGCCACGAGGAGGAGATCGTGGGCGAGGGCGAGGTCAAGATCATGAAGCGGATCCGGTGCCGGGGTTCGGCGCTGGAGGCGTGCGTGACCCGCCACGGAACGATCGTGGGACCGCTCATGACGGAGCTCGTCGGCTTCAAGGAGCTGACGCCCTACCGCGGCGGATGGTGCGGAAACGAGGTGTACGCGGACACGTTCTCCCCCTCGCTGCGCCGGCAGGCCCGCGACAAGACCTTCCGCTTCGGAGAGGAGCTGCGGCGGATGGGCTACCGCGGCTACTTCGAGCTCGACTTCCTGATGGACCTCGACAACGAGGTCCTCTACCTGGGCGAGGTCAATCCCCGGATCACCGGCGCGAGCGCCATGACCAATCTGGCCGCGTTCGCCCATGCCGACGCGCCGCTCTTCCTGTTCCACCTGCTCGAGTGGTCGGGAATCGACTTCGAGCTCGACGTGGACGAGATCAACCAGCGCTGGTCCGACGCGGCGAACATCGACAGTTGGGGTCAGCTCGTGATCAAGCACACCAAGGACACGGTGGACCTGATCACCGCCGCCCCGCGCTCGGGCGTGTGGCGCATGGCACCCGACGGCGGGCTGGAATGGCTCCGCATGCAAACGCACCGCCGCACGGTGGACAGCGAGTCGGAGGCGTTCTTCCTGCGCATCGCGAAGGAGGGCGACTACCGCTACGAGGGCGCCGACCTCGGCATCCTCATCACGCCCGGCCGGCTCATGACCGACGACTTCCAACTGAACGACCGGGCCCGAAAGTGGATCCGCGGCATCCTTTCGCAGTACGACGCGCGCCCGCTCGAAACGCCGTACGCCGCTCCCGCGGCGGTCGAGGTCGGCAGCTTCAAGATGATGTGACTGGAAACAAGGGACGAAGGGACAGAGGGACAAAGGGACAAAGGGACAGAGGGCGGCGGCTTGCAACCGGGTTGGAGCCCGTCGCGGGCACGGCCTTCGGGGGCCATCGAGCTGATCTTCCATGCGGACCACATTGCGGGCGATCGAGGAGCGTGAGCCGGGACCGCGGTGGTGCGCCGAGTTGGAGCGGCTCGAGCCGGCGTACCGCGAGTGGTTCCTGCGCGAAGGCGACGCGGCCCGGCCCGGCTACCTGACCTGTCGTCGGGCCTTGCGCGACCACATGCCCGAGCTCGAGCCGATCTACGAGCGGCTCGTCGATCTCGCGGGTGGCGGCGACCTGAACGCCCGCCTGCTGAGCCTCTACTGTCCGACGCCCTACCTGGCCGGCTGCTCGCAGGCGGTGTGGACCCGCAGCGAGCCGATGCTCGTGCGGAACTACGACTACAGCCCGCGCCTCTGGGACGCCACCTTGTGGCACACCGCTTGGAGCGGCATGCCGGTCATCGCCATGGGCGACTGCCTGTGGGGCGTGCTGGACGGAATGAACGAGGCGGGGCTGGTCGTTTCCCTGGCCTTCGGTGGACGGAAGGTGGTGGGCGAAGGCTTCGGAATCCCCTTGGTGCTCCGCTACATCCTCGAGACCTGCGATCGCACGCACGAGGCCACGGCGGTCCTGGAGCGCGTGCCCAGCCACATGTCGTACAACATCACGATCGTCGATGCCGACGGCGCACACGCCACCGTCTTCGTGGCCCCGGACCGACCGGTGGCGGTGACCAGGCGAGCCATCGCCACCAACCACCAGCACATCGTCGAGTGGCGCCAGTTCGCGCATGCGACCGCCACCGTCGATCGCGAGGTGTTCCTCGGCCATCGGGCCAACGATCCGGAGGAAACGCGCGAGCGGTTCGTCGAGCGGTTCCAGCAGCCGCCCCTCTTCTGCACCTCCTTCGCCCGCGGTTGGGGAACGCTCTACACCGCGATCTACGAGCCGCAGAAGGGGCGATCCGAGTTCCGGTGGCCGCACTGCACGATTCAGGAGGCATTCGACAACTTCGTCGAGCTCGAGCTGCCGTTGGACTACAGCCGGCACCTGCAAGCGGGACCACCGCGCCCGCTCGAGGAGTGGAGCGAGTTCGATCCCTACGGAGAGGCCACCGCATGAACACGCCCATCGATCGCCGGCATGCCCTCGGCCTGCTCGGCATGTCGGCCCTGGCGGGAACGTTGTCCCCCAATTCCGCGCTGGACGCCGCCCTGGGACAGTCCCCAGGGGAGGACGCGCCAGCTCGGTCGCAAGGCCGCTCGCTGCGCCTCGCCCATCTCACCGATGTCCATGTCCAGCCCGAGCGCGCCGCCGGCGACGGCATGGCGGCGTGCCTCGACCATCTCATGATGCGACCGGATCGCCCCGAGCTCATCCTCAGGGGCCACATGCACCGGATCGATCGGGTGGAGGTGGACGGGGTCACCTACATCTGCGACGGCGCGGTGTCGGGGAACTGGTGGAAGGGTGGGCCGGGACAGCGCGACGGGAGCTGGGCCCGCGAAGGGTACGGCATCGTGGACCTGAACCTGGACGGCACGTTCGCGCACGAGTACGTCGAGTTCGGCTGGAAGGCGCTGGCGTGAGCGTGCCCATCGAACCACACGACCAACGCTTTCCCGTGCTCGACCCGGCCGTCCTCCAGCGGGCCCGAGGCATGCTCGCCACCTCCGCGTCGATCGTCGCCTTCTCCGGCGCCGGCCTGAGCGCCGAGTCCGGGGTGCCGACCTTCCGCGACGCCGCCACGAGCGGATTGTGGACGCGCTACGACCCGGCCCGGCTCGCCTCGCCCGAGGGTTTCGCCGCGGATCCCGACCTTGTGCTCGCGTGGTACGCCGACCGCCGCCGCGCCGTCGCCCGTGCGACCCCGAACGCCGCCCACCGGGCGCTCGCAGCGCGACCGGACATCGCGCTGGTCACCCAGAACGTCGACGACCTCCTCGAGCGCGCGGGCTGCGATCCGACTCGTGTGGTGCACCTGCACGGCCGGATCGACCGCGACCGTTGCCACGGTTCGTGCGGCCACGAGGAACCGATCGATCCGGCGGTGATCGTGGCCGAGTTGCGCCGCTGCCCGCGCTGCGGTGCACTGCTGCGTCCCGCGGTCGTATGGTTCGGCGAGGCGCTCCCGCCGGAGGCGTGGGAGCGGGCGGTGGCTGCGATGCACAGCGCCGACACCGTCATCGTGATCGGCACGTCGGGAGCCGTATGGCCCGCCGCCGGCCTGGTCGACCTCGCCCGGAGCGCCGGAGCGGGGATCGTCGTCGTGAATCCAGACGCGGACCCCGACGACAACAAGGATCATGCCGACATCGTCCTCCGAGGCCGTGCCGGCGAGGTGCTTCCCGCGCTCCTCTCGGGGCCGTGAAGGCGCACGAGTCGTCGTCGGACCACGAACGAAACGCCAACCCCTGTCCAAGACGCATGACCTCGACCGTGCTGATCATCGTGCTCCTGGCAAGCCTCGCGTCGTTCGGCGCCATGGCCTGGGACAAGCGGGCCGCGCGGCTGGCGCAGCGGCGCATCCCCGAGTCCACGCTTCACTTCCTCGAGGCGATCGGCGGTTGGCCTGGCTCGTTCGCGGCCCAGCGGATGCTCCGGCACAAGACCCGGAAGGTCTCCTACCAGCTCATGTACTGGTCGATCGTGGCCCTCTGGGCGATGGGGGCGGTCGCGTGGATGAGATGGCGCTGATCCGGATCCCGAGTGCGATCCGACCGACGGCGTCCTTCGGCGACCATGAGGCCGGCGTCGCCCCGATCGCCGCCCGCTCAGGACGGACCCGCCGCCGGCACCGGTTCGGCGACATTCCCTTCCGGTGCCGTCCCTTCCGGGACGGGCGGCTTGGCCCGTCGGTAGGCCACCGAATACGGCAACCCCAGGTTCTCGAGGAACGAGTCCACGAAGTTGAGATTGGGCTTGACGCCGTTGATCGCCGGACCGTCCTGGATCAGGCCGCGGGCGTAGATGAGGCCGGCCTTGTCGTTCTCAAGGAACGCGATGGTCGCGCTCACGTAGGCGTTCCAACGAATGGGCGCATCCTTCGGCTCGTTGGGCGTGATGCTGGCGCGGAACCGCTCCCGCGCCCGGGTGTAGTCGCCACCGAACGCGTACACCTGTCCCGCATGGAAACTCAGAATCTGCCGTTGGCCAGGGGTCAGTTCGGCGTGTCGCTGGAGGTAGGCGTCGATGACCGCGCCGGCCTCGGCAAAGCGCTCCGCCGACGCCAACAGGCGCCAACCGCTCCCGGGCGTCTGGTCGAACTGCTCGAAGTCGAGCTTCAGCAGGGGGTCGTCCGCCGCCACCGTGACCTTCGCTTCGTTCTGCGTTTCCTTCTTGGGCGGTGACTCGCACGCCGCGAGCGCAACCGAGGTTGCCGCGGCCAGGAGGAGCTTGAGCGTGTTCTTCATCGGGTGCATCTGCTCCGGGCGGAGGAAATCGAGATTCTACGAGAGGGAACGCCGCTGCGAGCGGGAGCTTGCCGTCGAGCCCGGGACGCCGGCGGCCGCCCGCTACGCTTCCCGGCTCGCCTCGTACTCCCCGTTGTAGGTGAGCTGGAGCGCGTTGTTGAACAGGTTCAGCATGTGGATCAGCCCGATCGCGGCGGTCAACTCGACGATTTCCGCATCGGAGAAGAAGCGGCGCAGCCGCTCGAAGAGCGCGTCGGGCACGCGGTTCGAGTCGCTCACCACCGCCGTCGCGAACTCGACCGCGGCGCGTTGCGGCTCCGAAAGTCGTGCCGGATCGTCCAGCAACTCGAGAGGCTCCTCGCCCAACCCCATCATGCGGGCCAGCGCGACATGCGAGTCCACGCAGAATCGGCACGCGTTCAGGCGCGAGACCTCCAGGATCACGAGCTCCTTGATCGACGGATCGACCAACCCCCCCGCGTGAACCGCCGTCCCCATCGCGGCGAAGGCCGACAGCAGCTCCGGCCGCAGGGCCATGGCCTGCACCATCTCCACCGGCCGTCGCCCGGCGCGAACGAGTTCGGCGCTCGCCGCCAGCGCCGGCGACCCCTCGACCGCACCGAAGGCGGCATCGAGATCGGCTTGTTCCACCCGTACCCGCATGGCGAGCCCCTTTCCCCGGCGTCCGCTCCGGGACCGCCATCCTATCGGCCCCAGCCCGAGGGACCGGGAACACGCGTCGATCATGCACGTCAACCGTTGTACCCGCACTTGTCGCGGGCTATCTTCGGTCCCGGTCCTTCCGCCGACCTTCCAAGGAATTCCTGGCATGCTCCACGCCACGTCCGCCGTCTCCGCCGCGCTTGCCGCACTGGTCGCTGTTCCCGCCCTGGCCGGCGTGGATCCGATCTTCTCCAACCAAACCAGCGCGGCTGGCGTGGCGGTGTCCCACGCGACCAGCGGCTTCCAGCTCACCGAGTACGCCGGAGGCGGGGCCATCGGCGACTTCAACAACGACGGCTGGCAGGACCTCTACTTCATCAGCGGCGGCGGCAACGGCCACGCGGACTACCTCTTCATCAACAACGGCGACGGCACCTTCACCGACCAGGCCGCGGCTTGGGGGCTCACCGAGCTCCACAAGGGCAAGGGCGCGTGCGTGGGCGACTACAACGGCGACGGATGGCTGGATCTCTTCGTCACCAGCGCCGGACCGGTTGGCCAAGGCTCCGCGCCGGGGCACAACAAGCTCTACCAGAACAACGGCGACGGCACCTTCACCAACGTTGCCGCGACCGCGGGCGTCGCCTTCGCCGATCCGAGCTTCCCGTCGTCGTGGGGCGCGTGCTTCGGGGACTACGACCTGGACGGCGACCTCGACCTCTACGTCGGCGGATTCAACGTCAGCACGCCGAGCAACAACGGCAACCACCTCTTCCAGAACAACGGCGACGGCACGTTCACGGATGTGACCGCGTCCATCGGTCTCTTCGCCGGGATCGGCCCCATCGCGAACTTCGGCGAGGCCTTCGTCGACATGAACGGCGACCGCTCTCCCGAACTCCTCCTCTCAGGCGACTTCAAGGGCGCCGGCACCTTCATCGGCAGCCGGTATCTCCGCAACGACGGCGACGGCACCTTCTCCGACGGCACGGCCGCGGGCCACCTTGGCCAGGAGGAGAACGGCATGGGCCAGACCCGCGGCGACTTCAACAACGACCTCAAGTGGGACTGGTACGTCACCTCGATCTACCACCCGCCGTTCGGTTGGACGGGAAACAAGCTCTACCTCAACCTCGGCGGCCAGAGCTTCGTCGAGCGGGCGGCGCTCGCCGACTGCGACGACGGCGGCTACGGCTGGGGCACGGTTGCCGTCGATGTCAACCACGACACGTGGACGGACATCGGCGAGACGAACGGCGACAACTCCTCGAGCGGACTGTTCTTCAACGAGCAGTCGTACCTGTGGATCAACGATGGCGGCGGCACGTCCTTCACCGAGATGGCGGTGGCGGCCGGCATGATCCACAACGGCAAGGGCCGCTGCATGATCCATTTCGACTACGACAACGACGGCGACCAGGACATCCTGATCTTCACCAACAAGGGTCCGCTCTCCCTGTTCCGCAACGACCTTCCCGCCGGTCCCGACACGAACTGGCTGCGGGTGTTTCTCGACACCAACGGAGACCCCGCCAAGGCTCCCAACGGCTTTGGGGCCCGCGTAGTCGTGGTGGCCGGCGACACGCAGATGCTCCGGGTGATCGACGGGCAGACCACCTTCCTCGGCAACAGCGAGATCTCCGCCCACTTCGGCCTCGGCGCGGCCACGACCATCGACGAGCTTCGCGTGGAGTGGCCGGACGGCACGGAGACGGTGATGAACAACGTGGCCGCCAACCAGGTGCTCACCATCTCGAGTCTGCCGGCGGCGTGCCCGGCCGATCTCGACGGCAACGGCACCGTGGACGGCGCCGACCTTGGCGCCCTGCTGGCGGCCTGGGGCGGCCGGGGCGCCGGCGACCTCGACGGAAGCGGCACCGTGGACGGCGCCGATCTCGGCGCCCTGCTGGCGGCCTGGGGCGACTGCAACTGAGCCGTCGCGGCGCTTCCCGCCTACCGTTCCGTTCCCCCATTTCCGGGCGCTCGGCCGGACGCCGGCCGGTGCGCTCGGCTGCGCGGAGGTCTCGTGCACGCAGGTCCGCCTCGCCCATCCGACTCCGCCCGCAGCATCGATGCGCCGTTCGGCGTGGACTTCGTCCACCGGCTGCGCTTCACCCGCGGGCTCTTCGATCCGGCGAACCCGATACTGCGCGAGGTGCTCGACCTCGATCCGTCGAGCCCGCGACGAACCGTGGTGTTCGTGGACGCCGGCGTCGCGGCGGCGTGGCCCGGCCTGAGCGACGCGATCCAGGCCTACGCCGCCGCGCACCCGACCTCCATCCGCCTTGTGGCGCCGCCGGAGACGGTGGCGGGAGGCGAGGCGGCCAAGAACTCCCGCGCCGTCGTCGACCGTGTCCTGGAGGTCGTGCACGAGCGTGCGATCTGCCGACGGTCGTACGTTCTGGCGGTCGGCGGCGGGGCCATGCTCGACGCGGTGGGCTTTGCGGCGGCAACCGCGCACCGCGGCGTGCGTCTGATTCGCGTGCCGACCACCACGCTCGCCCAGGACGATGCCGCCGTCGGCGTCAAGAACGGGATCAACCGCTTCGGCAAGAAGAACTTCGTCGGCACCTTCAGCCCTCCCTGGGCGGTGCTCAACGACGAGGCGTTCCTCGAGACGCTCTCCGACCGCGACTTCCGCGCCGGACTCAGCGAGACGGTCAAGGTCGCGCTGGTGCGCGATGCCGCGTACTTCGACGAGATCGAGGCACTGGCGCCGCGGCTGGCCGCCCGCGACATGGTCGCGACGATGCCCGTGATCCGGCGCTCGGCCGAGCTGCACCTGCGCCACATCGTCGGCGGCGGCGACCCGTTCGAGCTCGACGAGGCGCGCCCCCTCGACTTCGGCCACTGGTCGGCGCACAAGCTCGAGCAGATGACCGGATTCGCCGTGCCGCACGGCGAAGCGGTCGGCATGGGACTGGCGCTCGACTGCCTCTACTCCGTGCGCACGGGTCGCCTGGCCGAGGCCGACTTCCAGCGCGTTCGGCGCTGCATGGTCGCCATGGACCTGCCGCTCGCGCATGCCGCCATGAAGGACAAGAAGGCGCTGCTCGCGGGACTCGAGGAATTCCGAGAGCACCTCGGCGGCCGGCTCACCATCACGCTCCTGCGGGGAATCGGGGAGCCGGAAGACGTCCACGAGGTGGACGAACAGCTCATGTCCAGGTGCGTGGACGAGATGCTCGACCTCGGCGGGTAGCGCCATGTGCCACTGATTGCCCGGCTCGGCGGGATGACGTGTGCCACTGATTGCCCGGCTGGGCGGGCAGTCAGTGCGCAGCGTAAACGCCGAGCGCCGGGACAACATTCCATGCTCGATCCGCGCCACGCTGCAGCCGTTCGCAGGGTCCCCGCTAGACTGTCCGCATGTCCACCACCTGTCCCGCACCGCGCTCCAAGGTGATCGACCTCTACTTCATGGAGCACCGGGCGAAGCTCATCGATCTCGCGGCCTTCCTCGATCGCCTCGACCGGGCCGCGGACGACACGCACGGCGACGACTTCCGCGTGGTGGCGCTGCGGCAGGCGATCGCGATCCTGCTCGACGGCCAGCCCGATCGGGCGCGACGCGTCCTCGACCACTTCAGCGACCACACGACTGAGCCGATCCCCACCGCCCCCATGAAGGGCGCCCTGGGCGCCGTCGATCCCCGCGGAGGGTGACGCGAGCACTGGCACACGGATTCGAACCCGAGCACCCTCGATGCCTTGATCCCTTGATGCCTTGATGCCTCGGTTCTCCCCATGTACATCGACCCGCACATCCACATGGTCTCCCGCACCACCGACGACTACCAGCGCATGGCGCTGGCGGGATGCGTGGCCATCACCGAACCGGCGTTTTGGGCGGGCTACGACCGCTCCAGCCCGCAGGGGTTCTACGACTACTTCCGCCTGCTCACCGAATACGAGCCCAAGCGTGCCGCCACGTACGGGATCAAGCACCACACGTGGCTGTGCATCAATCCCAAGGAGGCCGAGGATCCCGGCTTCGCCCGCGAGGTCATCGCGCTCTTTCCGCAGTTCCTCGATCGGCCCAACGTGCTTGGGATCGGCGAGATCGGCCTGAACAAGAACAGCCGCAACGAGCTCCAGATCCTCGAGGAGCACATCGCCTTCGCCGCCAAGCACGATCTGCTCATTCTCGTGCACACGCCGCACCTCGAGGACAAGCTCAAGGGCACGCGCCTGATCATCGACGCCATCCGCCGCAACGGCGACATCCAGCCCGGTCGCGTGCTGATCGACCACGTCGAGGAGCACACCGTAAAGACCGTGCTCGACGCGGGGTTCTGGGCGGGCATGACGCTCTATCCCGACACCAAGTGCACGCCGCAGCGCGCGGCGGACATCGTCGAGATGTACGGCAAGGAACGCCTGTGGATCAACTCCGCCGGCGACTGGGGACACAGCGATCCGCTTGCGGTCCCCAAGGCGCAGGTCGAGATGCGGCGCCGCGGCCACGACGAGGCGACCATCCGGCGGATCTCGTTCGAGAACCCGGTGACGTTTCTGAGCCAGAGCGGGAAGTTCCACGTGTGAGCAAGAAAGGGACGAAGGGACCAAGGGACGAAGGGACGAAGGGTCCTGGATCGGGCGCGATCGACCGCACCGGAGCCCCTCCGTCCCTGTCCTACTGCACCAACGTTCATCCCGGGGTCACGCTGGAAGCCAACCTCGCGCAGTTGGATCGCCATGCGACGGCCGTGCGCCAGCGGCTCGGAGTCGAGACGTTCCCGATCGGCTGGTGGATCGCCCAACCGGCGCTGGCGGAACTCGTGCGAGGACAGGGCGAGGCGGGCCTCGGACGTCTCGGCGCGTGGTTCCGAGCCCGCGGCCTCCAAGTGGCCACCATCAACGGCTTCCCCTACGGCGATTTCCATGAACGCGTGGTGAAGCACCGCGTGTACCTGCCCGACTGGTCGATGCCGGAGCGCGGGGCCTACACGCGTGCGCTGGCGGAGCTGCTCGTCGCCCTGCGGCCCGATGCCGAGCACCTGAGCATCTCGACGCTCCCGATCGGCTGGCCGACGGATCCCGATCCATCCGCCGTCGTGGCGGCATCCGCCCGGCAGCTCGTCGGCCTCGTCGAGCAACTGGTCGTTCTGCGGGAGCGTTCGGGCGTTCGCGTGCACGTCGATCTCGAGCCCGAGCCGGGGTGCCTGCTCCAACGCTCCGCCGACGTCGTGTCGTTCTTCGCCGACCACTTGCTTCCCGCGGCGGAACGCCGAGGCGTCGAGCCCAAGATCGTACGGGACCACGTCGGCGTGTGCCACGACGTGTGTCATGCGGCGGTGATGTTCGAGGCGCAGGGGTCGTGCTTCGACACCTACGCCGCCGCGGGCATCCGTGTGGGGAAGGTCCAGGTGTCCTCGGCGGTCGAGACGGACTTCGAAGGGATCGGGGCGACGGAGCGCTCGCCGCTGCTTGAGCGCCTGGCGAGCTTCGCCGAGGAGCGGTATCTGCACCAAACGACCATCCGCGTCGAGCGCGACGGAGCGCCGGCCGAGGACCGGTTCTACGAGGACCTCCCGCTCGCCCTGGCCAGCGCGGGAGCGGACCGGCCGCCGCACGGCGTCTGGCGCACCCACTTCCATGTGCCGGTGTTCCTTCGCACGCTCGGCCACGATCCGCCCGTGCTGGGAACAACCCAGGGCGAAATCGCCGCCGCGCTCGCCGCCGTGCGGCGAGGCAACGACGATCCCACGATCGAAGTCGAGACCTACGCCTGGGGCGTGCTCCCGACGGCGTTGCAGCCCGACTCCCTGGCCGAGGGCATCGCCGAGGAGCTGCGCTGGGTGCAGCGCGCGCTGGCCGACGCCGACGCATCGCCATAGTCTGGTGGCCATGGCCCGGGTGCTCTACATCCACTGGCACGAGTCGGAGGCCGTCGCCCGGGCGCGGCCGCTCGTCCGTGCGGGTCACGATGTGCGCATCTGCGGGTCGGTGCGCGAGGGCTCGGGGCTCGCCAAGGAGCCGACGGACGTGCTGGTCGTCTCGCTCGATCGGCTGCCCGCGCATGGCCGTGAGGTGGCCGCCTGGTGGTGGCAGGCCAAGAAGCGCCAACACATTCCAATCGTCTTCGAGGGCGGCAAGGAGGAGAAGGTGCTTGCCATCCGCGACCTCATGCCGACGGCGGTCTTCTGCGGCACGGGCGAGATCGCGGGGGCGGTGCAGCAGGTCCTCCGGCATCCACCACCGCCACCCGCAGGCAAGCCCCCGACCGGCAACCCCGTTTCACAGCCGCTGGTCGTCAAGCTCGGCATCAAGCCGGGCATGCGGGTGTGCCTGCTCGGCGCGCCACGCGGCTACGTGAAGGCGCTCGACCTGCCGAAGGGAACGAACACGAGCAGCCGCCTCGTCAAGGACCCGGATCTCGTGCAGGTCTTCGCGACCGATCTCACCGCGCTGCGGCGCCGGTTTTTGACCATCCGCAAGGCGATCGGCAACCACGGTGCCGTCTGGGTGTCGTGGCCAAAGCAGACCTCCGGCGTGGACACGGACATCAACGCCAACCTGGTGCGGGAGTTGGCCTTCGGCCATGGACTCGTGGACAACAAGATCTGCGCCGTGGACGAGACGTGGTCCGCGATGCGGCTGGCGCCAAGGCGTGCGCCCCGATAGAACAGGTGCCACTGACAGGCGGAGTGGAACGAAAACGGGTGCCACTGACAGGCGGAGTGGAACGAAAACGGGTGCCACTGACAGGCGGAGTGGAACGGAGTGACACGCAGCCTGTCAGTGCGCCGTCCGATCGTTCCGTGCCCGTCGCCAACGCGATCGCCCTGCGCACTGACTGCCCCCCACACAGGGGGCAATCAGTG